>CAZGLU010000059.1:0-10776 GCA_964526095.1 uncultured Anaerolineaceae bacterium
GCGATGGAATCTCGTGACTGGAGTTCAGACGTGTGCTCTTCCGATCTCGTGTGCAGGCGGTAGTCGCGGCCCAGGATGGTGTTCGGCACGTTGAGCGTCTCGTAGATCTCAATGCTGGATGCGCGCTTGTCGATGGTCGGCAGGTCGTGGTTGCCCACCAACAGCACGACCGGGCACTGCTTGGTGAGGTCCTGGATGCGCCATGCGAACTCGCGCTGGAAGGTCGGCGTGGGGTTGCGGGACTTGAACGCGTCGCCTGCGAACACGACGAGGTCCGCCTCGTGCTTCTGGGCGTATTCCACCATCTCGTCCATGCGGCGCAGAAAATCGACCACGCGCGAGCTGAGGCCCGTCGTGGGATCGGTGCGGCCGTAGTTTTCCATGCCGATGTGTACGTCGGCAAAGTGCAGCAGACGGATCGGTTCGGTCATCAGTGCGTCGCTCGCTTCCGGTGCAAAGGGATGCGCTATACGTAAAAAGATCTCGGTTGAGAGGCTGGCTTGCCGTGCCGGTTACCGTGCCCCAGTCCGCTATAAGCCCTGGTCCGCGCCAATCTCCCGCAGCGCCGCGACGACGGCGGCGTGCAGGTAGCCGTTGGAGAACAGCACGCCGCGATTGCGCTCAAAGGTCGGCCCGGCGGTGAAGTCCAGCGGCTCGCCGCGCAGGTCGGTGACCTTGCCGCCCGCCTCCGTGACGATCACGTACCCGGCGGTGTGGTCCCACAGCCGTTCGCGGAACGTGGGCGAGGGGACCAGGCGCAGGTACAGGTCGCCCATGCCGTTTGCGATCATAGCGTGCTTGTCCTGGCTGTCGAGCCGCCGCGTCGGTGCCTCCGGCCCGCGCCCCAACGCCGCGCTGACGCGCTCGACGAGGGTCCGGTCGCTGTGGGCGTCCTCGAAGCTGGTCAGCAGGATGGCCCGCTGCGGGTCGGCGGTCGCCGAGGCGCGGACCGGCTCGCGCTCCCCGCCGCCCAGTGCTTCCATGAACGCGCCGCCGCCGCGCACGGCGTAGGTGAGCACGCCGGGGTCCGGCGGGGGATCGACTTCGTCACTGTAGAAGCCGGGGCTGGCCAGCACGCCGAGCACCGGCTCGAAGTCGATCAGCAGGCCGATGGCGACGCAGTAGTGCCGCCCGGCGACGAAGCCCTTGGTGCCGTCGATCGGGTCAACGACCCACAGGCGGCTGGCCTCGCGCTGCCGCCCGAACTCCAGCCACGCGCTGACGTCCTCATCGAATACGTAGCCGCCCAGCGCATCCTCGACGTACCGTTGCACGAGGCGGCGTTCCTCCTCGCTCAGCAGCAACATGAACTCCTCGGCGCGCTCCTCGGCCAGCACCGCGTCGTCGGCGAAGTTCTGCGCCAACCCGCTCAGGATCAGCGCCTGCGAGGCGTAATCGGCGATGGTGACCGGCCCGTGCCCGGCCTTCTCAGCGTGGTTCACCATCTCGGCCTGCACGCTCTGGCAGATCGAGGCGGCCATCCGCGCGATGGTTTTCGCGGTTTCAAGTTCTTTGTTCAGGTTCACGTTGTTCTGCTCCTGCGACCACTTGTTCGATTGTAGCGCAGCGGCCCGGCAGTTCCAAAGCGCCGCCCGGCGGCGAGACGGGCGACACACCGGGCGGGTTACTTGGCGCTTTGGCGGAGACTAGCTATGTTCTAAACAGCGTTATGCGTGTGAGGTAGGTAGGCGCTTTCATGGCAGATACATCATGATCCGGATCGTGATCGTCGATGACCACGAGATGGTGCGTTACGGGCTGCGCATCCTGTTCGAAGCATCCGATGAGTTTGAACTGGTGGGGGAAGCGGCCACAGGGGAAGAGGCCGTCCGGCTCTGCGTGGCTCTGAAGCCGGACGTGGTGCTGATGGACGTGCTCATGCCGGGCATCGACGGGGTGGAGGCGACGCGCCAGATCCGGCGGGCGCTGCCTAAAACGCAGGTCGTCCTGCTCTCCAGCATCAGGGACCACAGCACCGCCCGCGCCGCCGACGAGGCCGGTGCCACAACCTACCTCCCCAAGACGACGCCCATCGAGCAACTGACCGAAGCCCTCAAAGCCGCGGCGCGCTCCCACAATGCGCTGTAGCCCGGCGCCCCAACGGATGCTAGCGCGCCGTTTCAGGCTCCACGTCCTCCCGGATCTGGGGCAGCCGGACGGTGAAGCGGCTGCCAACGCCCTCCTCACTGCTGAACCCGATCCAGCCCCGATGTAAGTCCACTGACTGCTTGACGATCGCCAAGCCCAGGCCGGTGCCCTTGATGTTGGCAGCGTTTTCGGCACGGTGGAACGGCTCGAACAGCCGCCCCTGGTCCTCCTCAGGGATGCCGATGCCCTCGTCGGTCACGGTTAAGACGGTCGCCTCCTCGTCGCAGGTCACATCCACCGTGACCGTCCCCTCCGCGGGCGAATACTTGATGGCGTTGGTGATCAGGTTGGTCAGGATCTGGCGCAGCAGGCGGGGATCGACGCGCACGCGCTCGCAGTCACCGGACGCGGTGAAGGTCAGCGCGTGGCGGGCCGGGTTGGAGCGCCGCAGTTCGCCGATCAGATCCCGGCAGAGGGCGGCGACATCCGTTTCCTCCGGGCGTAGGACGAGCCGCCCCGACTCCCCCCGGCTGATGATCAGCACGTTATCCAGCAGCTCAACCATGTTGCGGATCATGGCGCGGATGCGGTTGTATTCCTCGGCGCGCTGCTCGGCGCTCAGCCGGTCGCTGTAGCGCGAGAGCAGATCGACGGCGGTCTGGATCACGGCGAGCGGCGTTCGGAACTCGTGGGACACCATGGAGACGAAGCGCGACTTCAACTCGTTAAGCTCGATCTCCCTGGCGAGGGCCTGGCGCAGATGATCTTCGATCCGTTTGTGGGCCGAGATGTCGTGCATATGGCAGACGATCCCGGCGACCCGATCCGGCAGCTCGAAGACCGGGGCCAGCGTGATCTCGGCGTCGAAGGCGGCCTTCTGCCCCTGAACGCGAAGCTCCAACTGCTGCGACTGCCCGTGCACGCTCGCCGCCTCGATGGCGCGGGCCAGGTTGTCGGCCTGCTCCGGCACGACCAGCGCGGCCAACTCCATCCCGATCACCTCGTCGCCGTGAAGCTGGAACGCGGCGCGGAAGCGCTGGTTGGCCTGTTCGATCGTGCCGTTGGGGCGCAGCAGGATGATGATGTCGGTGGTGTTGTCGAGGATGGCCTCCACGCGCTCCTTCGCCCGGTTCAACTCGGCTGTGCGCGCCAAGACGCGCTGTTCGAGGTCTTTGGCGTACTGGTTGATCTCGTCGTAGAGGCGGGCGATCTCGGTGTTGCGCCGGGCGAGCGCCTCCGCCACCCGCTTGCGCTCGGTGATGTCCTCGACCATGGCGACGACCAACCCCGGCATCCCCTCTGCGTCCCGCACGAGTGAGGCCGTCACCTGGCACCAGATCAGCCCGCCATCCTTCGACACGTACCGCTTTTCCAGCCCGTAGTGGTCGATCTCGCCGCGTCCGAGGGCCTCAAGCCGCTGGCGCGTGAGGTCCAGGTCGTCGGCATGGGTCAGGTCAAAGATCGTCATGCCGTGCAGCTCGTCCGCGCTGTAGCCGAGCAAGGCTTGCAGCGCGGGGTTGGTCTGTAGGATGCAGCCCTCCGGGTCCATGCGCAGGATGCCGATCGCCGCGCCCTCAAAGATCGCGCGCAGGTGGCTTTCGCTCTTGCGCAGTGCGCGCTCGGACTCCATCTGCGCGGTGACGTCGCGGGCGATGCCCTCCGCCGCGACCAGGGGGAACTGGTCGCTGACCACCGACACGTTGCGCAGCGCGAGCCAGAGCGGGCGGCCATCGCGGTGACGCACGCGGATGAGCATGTCCCCGGCGGTCCCCGCCTCCAGCCCCTCCCCGGCGAACATAGCTTGCAGCCGGGGGCGATCTTCCTCGTCCACGAGGCTGAAGAACAGGTCCGGCTCGTCGTAGAACGCCTCCTGGGGGTAGCCCAGCGTGTTGAAAACAGCCGGGCTGATATAATCGAAGCCACGGTCGGGCACGAGGCGGTACCGGTAGATGATGTCCGGCGCGTTCTCGGCCAGCCGCCGGTAGCGCGCCTCGCTCTCGCGCAGGGCGGTGCTGGCGAGTTGCTGCGCCGTGATGTCGGTGATGAAGCCTTCAAGCAGCGTGCGCCCGCCGATGTTGACCTGCCGCCCCTGCTCCCAGACCCATTTCTCTTGGCCGTTAGCACAGCGGATGCGGTACGTAAGCTGGAAGGGGTGGTCCGCACGGACGGCGTCGAAGATCGCTTCGCGCACGGCGGCGCGGTCGTCCGGATGGATGAAGCTGTCGTACAATGGGGCATCATCCCCCACCAACTGATCGTGGCGATAGCCGGTGAGCGCCAGGCTGCCCTCACTCACAAATTCCATGGTCCACCGATCGTCGAGGCGGCAGCGGTAGGCCATGCCGGGCAGGTTGCTCATCAGCGTGGACAGCATGCGCTGGCTTTCTTCGAGCGCCTGCTGCGTCGCCTGCTGCAAGCGCAGTTCGCGGCGCACGATCGCGAACAGCAGCAGCGCCGTCGCCAGGATGAAGATGATGCCTTTGATCGTTTGCAGGTAGGAATCGTCCGTATCGGTGAGCAGGGCGACGATGGCGTCGGAGAGAATGATCCATACTGCCGCCACCAGTGCGTAGATCAGGCTCAGACGTACGGGCAGATTTCTGGGGCGAGCGCTCACAGGCAGCTACCTCACATGCTTGCGTGGCAGAGCGAGGGGCGCCCATGCCTATCTCAAGCCAGCATGTGGCGGACGTTTGTCCGTGCAGCGGCAGGACTGCGGTGGGGGCCCCGAAGCTGGCGCTCCGCCTGGCGGGTATGATCCGGTTGCAAACACCCATTGTACAAGAACTGGTGACTGCTCGAAAATCGACCTTTGTGAAGCATGTAACGAGGCTGTGGGTGTCATCCTTGTGCATCATAGCAACGAACGAGGAGAAGTGCAGCGTGGAACATCGTCTCTGGCAAGTGAACGATAAACGGCTGGTGCTGGATCGCAGCCCGTGGCTCAAGGTGTGGGATGAACAGGTACAACTGCCGGACGGCACCGTGATCGACGGATGGGTGCGGCTGGAGATGCCGCGCTACGTGCTGATCTTCGCGGTGACCGAGGAGGGTGTCGTGCCGTTCTTCCGCCACTACAAGCATGGGATGGGCGGGGTGCTGGTGGACCCGCCCGGCGGGTACGTCAGCCCCGGCGAGGACCCGCTGCACGCCGCGCAGCGCGAGTTGCGCGAGGAAACGGGCCTGGAGGCCGCGCAGTGGACGTCGCTCGGCGCGTTCGTCGTGGACAGCAACCGCGAGGCGGGCTGGGGGCACCTGTTCCTGGCGCAGGGCGCGCGCCGGGTCGCGGAGCCGGACACCGACGACCTGGAGGACTATGAGCTATTACACGTGCCGCT
This sequence comes from uncultured Anaerolineaceae bacterium, assembly GCA_964526095.1. Lineage (GTDB taxonomy): Bacteria > Chloroflexota > Anaerolineae > Aggregatilineales > Aggregatilineaceae > Aggregatilinea. The sequence goes on from CAZGLU010000059.1 coordinate 5,427, forward strand.
GGCGGAGGTCCGCGCGCTGTGGCGCTCCGGCGAGATCCGTCACGCCTCGTCCTCAGCGCTGATCGCCCTCGCGCTGGACGAACTGGGCGCGTGGTGAGGCGTCAGCCGATCTCCTGGCGGCGCAGTGCGAGGGCGCTGCCCCCGACGCCGACGGCGATCAACACCAGCGCGACGACCAGCGCGCCCCAGCGGGCCGGGCCGTCCGCGTCGAGGGCGAGCGCGCGGCCCCACCCGGTCAGCGCGCCGGGCGCCCAGTGTGTGAAGGTGTCCGCCAGGAGCATGGCGACGACGAACGCGAAGGCCAGCCCGCCCGCCGCCGTCATGGTGCGGCCCAGCGTGCTCGCCAGCAGGCTGAGCGCGATCAGACACAGCAGCCAGAGGTAGATCAGCCCGACCAGCGCGGCGAACCCGGCGGGGTCTGGCGCCTCGAACAGCAGGACGGTGTAGAGATAGTCTGCCACTGCCCCCAGCAGCAGGCCGCTCCCGAACAGGATCGCCAGCGCGGCGAACTTCGCCAGGACGAACGTCTCACGCGGGAGCGGGTGCGGGAAAACCAGGGTCGCCTGCCCGCGCTCGCGCTCGCCGACGATGGTCCCGAAGCTGAGCAGCACCGCCAGCAGCAGCCCGAACTGCGTCATGTTGGAAATGAACTGGTCGATGGCGTCTCGCACGGTCGGCTCGGAGAAGATGATCTGCACGTTGGTCTGTTCCTCGCCCATCGACTTCAGCAGGTCCGGCAGCAGGCGGGCGATCAACGGCGACATCAACCCGAAGGCGACCAGCACCACCCACACGATCAGGAGCTTGCGCGTGCGCCATAGCTCGCGCAGCTCCTTGCGCAGTTGCACGCCGAATACGCGCATCGTCACGCCACTCCTTCCGCGTCCGCCGGGAGGCGCGCGTTGTTGGTCAGGGACAGGAAGATGTCCTCGAGGGTCGCGCCGACCATCTCAACGCGCAGGACGGGCAGCCCGGCGAGCAGGGGGAGCAGCTCGCGGCGGGCCTCGTCCAGATCGTGCACGCGCAGCCGCAGCCGCGTCCCGGCCAGCTCCGTGCGGGCCGTCCACGGCAGCGCGTCGAGCCGGCCCGCCAGCGCCGCAAGCTGCGGCACGCCCTCCGGCGTGACATCTATCTCGTAGATCGGGCGGGCGTATTGCGCCAGCAGCACGTCACGCGGGGCCTGGAGCACCAGCCGCCCGGCGTCGATGATCCCGATCTCGTCGCAGACGCGCTCGGCGTCGCTGAGGATGTGCGTCGAGAAGAAGACGGTCAGGCTGCCGCGCAGGTCGTGCAGGATGTCCAGGATCGCCTTGCGCCCGGCGGGGTCCAGGGCGGACACAGGCTCGTCGAGCAGCAGCACGCGAGGTTCGGGCAGCAGCGCCTGGGCCAGCCCCAGCCGTTGCTTCATGCCGCGCGAGAAGCCGCCGATCCGCTTCCGGCCCGCGTCGTGCAGGCCGACCCGCTCCAGCGTGGCGTCGATGGGCGGATCTTCCAGGCCGTGCAGGTCCGCAATGTAGCGCAGGAACTCGCGGGCGGTCATCCAGGGGTAGAAGCTCGGCGTGTCGGGCAGGTAGCCGAGCGGCGGCCGCGCCCCACGCCCAACGGTGACCCCCTCGATGACCACATGCCCGGCGGTCGCGCGGGCCAGCCCGGTCATGATCCGCAGGGTGGTGGTTTTCCCCGCGCCATTCGGACCGAGGAAGCCAAAGACCGCGCCGCGCGGCACGCTCAGGTCGAACCCGGCCAGGGCGGTGACGGAACCAAACCGCTTGACCAGGCCGTGGATCTCGATCGCGCTCATTCCACGTCTTCCCTGCGCCCGAGGACGAAGTAGGCAAGCGGGCCGATAAGCTGGCCCAGCAGGATCACGATAACCCACACCGGCGTGTGGCTTCGGGCGCCGCCCCGGCGGTAGAGATCTACCAGCGCGTACACCTGTATGGCGACCTGGAGGATGACGAGCGGGATGATGGCCAGGATCAGGGTGTCGTCCATTACACTTACTCCTGACTGAGCGACGGCAGGACGCGCAGCACGGGCGCGTCCGGGGCCAAGTATAGCAGTCCTGTATAAAACGTGTGAACAAGCTGCAAACACGGCCCGATGGTCACGCCCCGGTCACGCCGTCGGCGGATACTGGGATCAATGAAAGGACTTGTCGCAGGCGTGAAAATCAAGTACCGTATGAAGACCACGCCGAGGAATTGCCAGGAGGAACGAATGTCGCGCGAAGCCCTCACCACCATCGTCAGCCGTGCCATCACCGACAGCGATTACCGCGTCCAGTTGTTGAACAACCCGGATGCCGCGCTGCAAGGCTACGACCTGTCCGAGCAAGAAGAGAAGATGATCCGCAGCCTGAGCTCCGATACATTCGACGCCATGGCGCTCGACCTTGAGGCACGCCAGTCCAAGAGCGGCTTCCTGGGCAGCATCTCGCTGATGGGCGGCAAGGACAGCGTCGATATGGACTCGATCCTGAACTTGATGATGAACAAGTACGGCGGCGAGTCTTAGGGGTAATTCCAGGCTGCGCGACCTGCTCTCAGGCGCAACCGGCAAAAAGGGGCGATCACGTCGTCACGTGACCGCCTCGTTTCGATCATGAGGAAGGTGTGCCGGGCCGGGGCGCCAGCGGCCCGGAAGGGGACCTCACCCCCGGCCCTCTCTCCGATCAAGTTAGCAAGGGGAAAAATGTAGGGGCGGGTTTAGAAACCCGCCCCTACAGGCTCCTTGTGGGGGAAGGGGGCAGATGGGGGCAACTGCCAAGACGCGCTAACGGCGCATTTTGCGCCACGTCACGGCCATGCTGCCCAACATGGTCAGGGCGGCCAGCCCCAGCTTGGTCACGTCCACGACCGGCTCCACGCGGACGCCCTCCGGTCCGATGCTGATCACGGCGACCGGGCGCGCCATCGAGAAGCCGCCCCCACCTCCGCCGCCGCCGTAGCCGCTGCTTGGCCCGTCCTGGGCCTCAGCCGTACCCGGCGCGGTGCCCGCGCCCAAGCCATACCCGTAGCCCAGCCCGCTCGACACCTCGGCGGCGGTGATCACGGTGCGCTCGCCGACGGTCAGCGGCTCGCCGAAGGCGGCGCCCGACTGAGCTACCGCGACGAGGTCCTCCAACAGATCGAAGCCTTGCTCGCCGCTCATGTTCGAGAAGAGTGTTGCCTGCTGCTCGGCCATCGCGGTCATCCTTTCTGTGCTCGATAAACGAGGGCGGCCAGCCCGGCGGCGAGGGCCGCGCCGAGCATACCGGCCTGCGCGCGGCGCGTCAGGTCCGGGATGGGCACACGCTGTGCCTGCCCGTCGCGCTCGACGAGCACGGCGAGGGGGCGCGTCCAAACCCATCCGAAGCGGCGCCAGCGCACGGTCAGCGTACCGGCGACCGGCGTGGCGCGGACCGCGCCGCTCATGATCGGGGCTGCGGTGGTGGTCCGCCAGCGGATCACCGGCCAGATGCGCTGCATCGTGCCTCCGGTGCATCACTCTACGGCGGGCGCCCTGGCCGCGCCGTCCGGTCGGCAGGGGGAACGGGATTACTGCGGCGCAGGGATGATCAGTTCTTGCCCGACGGTGATATACGCCACGTTGCCCTGCACCGTCAGGCCGTTGGCCTGGACGATGGCCTCCACGCTCACGCCGTACTGCCGTGCGATGGAGAAGACGGTATCGCCCGCCGCCACGACATGCGTCGTCGGGCCGCCGGGCGCGGCGGGTGCCAGCGGCGCGGTGGTCGCGATGACGGGGGCGCCGCCCGGTGGCGCGGTCTGAGCGGCAGGCGCAGCCGGGAGGGGCGTCGGGTCGCCGCAGCCGGGCAGACGCAGCTCCCAGTCGAGTTGGAGCGTGGTGTTCTCACCGGCGGTGAGCAGGTCCGTGTTGGCGGCGACGAGGTCGGCCAGCTCGACCCCGTTTTGCTGCGCGATCGAGAACAGGGAATCGCCCGCCCGGACGATATGAATGCAGTTATCCACCGCCGCCTGGACCTCGCCCGCCCCCGGCGTGCCCGGCCCGATACGGGCCGGATCGGTCGTGGGGGTGGGGGTGGCCGTGGGGCGGATGTCGCTCATGCCGGGCGTCGCGATGCCGGGTGCGGCGGGGGTATCCGTCGGGGCCTCGGCCTCGCCCGCGCCTTCGCTGGGGCCGAACAGGTCAAGCTGGGTGGGCGTCGGCCCCAGGACGTTGACCTGTCCCTCCGGTTCGTCGGCCTCCTGCGTTCCGCCGGGCTGGGCCTCCGGGTCGGCGGCTTCCTGCGTCACGTCGGCGTCCCCGGTCCCGACGGGGACCGGCCCCTCGGTCGCGGCGACGGTGGGCGTCTGGAGGTCGCTCAGGTCCACCCGGTTTGAGGTCGGCTGCACGTTCTCGCCCGCATTTTTGTAGCAGGCGGAGGCGCTCAGGGTGAGCAGAGCGAGCGCCAGCACCAGCGCGAACCGGGTGGTTGAATGCGATCGTCTCATGCTTCCAAGCTCCTTCGGCCTGCCAGCGGAGAACCGTGTGCTGCCCCTAGTGTACACCGATTTGAAGCATCCGCCGAACGCGGCGCGACGGGTGGCTGCGGGCGCTCGCCCCGCGAAAACTCCCTTTGCAAACGGTCCATACATCTTTTATAGTTAGCATTTGGTGCACCCCACACCGGGACGCACGTCACAACTACCGGGAAGGCCGTCTATGACGATGACCCATGACGAACCGACACGAACGGCCTCCGGCTTGATCGCCGGGGTGCGTTTTTACGAGATAGGCAAACTTTACCATTTTGATTGCAGCCACCTGCCCGACCTCAGCGTTGGCGAATTTGTGATCGTCGAAACGGCGCGCGGCGTGCAGATGGGCCAGGTGATGAACATCCTGCCGCTGTCGGCGGAAGAGGACCGGCGCGACTACAAGCCGATCTTGCGCAAGTCCACGCCGCTAGACCAGATGAGCGCCAAGCTGTGGAAGGCGCGCGAGGTCGAGGCGCTGATCACCTGCCGCGAGAAGGCGGCGGAGATAGGCGGCTACGAGGGCTGCAAGTTCGTCGCCGCGCAGTACAACTTCGACGGCACGCTGCTGGCGTTCCTGTTTACCGCCGAGGACAAGGTCAACACGAACCGGCTGCGGTCAGCCCTCCAGCGCAGCTTCAAGGCCAAAGTGGAGCTGCGTCAGGTCGGCCCGCGCGACGTGGCGAAGGTGATCGGCGGCATGGGGGCCTGCGGGATCCCGCGCTGCTGCAGCACGTTCCTCACGGACTTCAGCCCCATCTCGATCAAGATGGCGAAGGCGCAGGGCATCTCGCTCAACCCGTCCGAGATCACCGGGATGTGCGGGCGGCTGCGCTGCTGCCTGATCTACGAGTACGAGCAGTACGTCG
>CAZGLU010000060.1:0-6047 GCA_964526095.1 uncultured Anaerolineaceae bacterium
TACCTGTTGGCCGGGGTCCTGGTGATGTTCGGCCCCGTGCTGTGGGTCGTCGTGTCGTCGTTCAAGACGCAGGCGCAGCTTGTGGAGTTCCCGCCGCGCTTCCTGCCCTACGCGCAGGAGACGGTGCAGGTAGAGGGGTTTGACGAGCCGCTGCCGTTGTACGAGGTCACGATCGACGGCGAAACGCGCAGGCTGGCGCAGGTGCGGCGCGTCGGCATCGAGGCGCACCTGATCGACCCCGAGCGGCCGCTCGAAACGCCGGGGCGGCCCACGCAGGACGAGTTGATTAAGGTCAACATCGACGAGCGCACGCCGATCGAACGGGTGGCGCTGGAGTGGGACAACTACCGCGAGCCGCTGGAGCAGTTCGCCTTCCTGACGTACCTCAAGAACAGCGTGATCGTGACGGTCGTCGCGACGCTTATCACGCTTGTGATCAACAGCATGGCGGCGTTCGCGCTGAGCAAGTACCAGTTCAAAGGGCGGCAGACGATCTTCGTCGTCATCATCGCCACGCTGATGATCCCGATCTCGGTGATCCTCGTCCCGGTGTTCCTGGTGATCACCGAGCTGAACATGAACAACAGCCTGTGGGGGGTCATCATCCCCGGCGCGGCGACGCCCACAGGCGTCTTCCTGCTGCGCCAGTACATGCTGACCATCCCCGACGAGCTGCTGGAGGCGGCGCGGATCGATGGCTCCTCCGAGTGGCGCATTTACTGGCAGATCATATTGCCGCTGGCCAAGCCCGCGCTCGCGGTGCTGACGATCTTCTCCGTGATGTGGCGCTGGAACGACTTCCTGTGGCCGCTGATCGTGCTGACGCGCAGCGAGTTGTTCACGCTGCAAGTGGGGCTGAACGCGTTCCAGGGCGAGCTACAGATCCAGTGGCATTACGTGCTGGCGATGACGGTGCTCACGCTGCTGCCGATCACGGTGGTGTTCGCCTTCCTGCAGCGCTTCATCACCAGCGGCATCGCCACGACCGGCCTGAAGGGTTAGGGCATGGCGATGAAACGGGTCGTGCCGGAGGCCGTGCGCCTGACGGGGCGCGACGGGCCGGCGTTGGACTTCGCGGGGGCGCGCGGCGAGCGGCTGCGCGTGACGGTGCTCGATCACGCGCTGATCCGCGTGCAGCACTGGCCGGACGGCACGCCGCGCCTGACGCGGACGTGGGCCATCGTCGGGCCGGACGGCGACGTGCCGCGTGAGGGGCGGCGGCGTGACGACCTGAGTCCGTTCCCGCTGCCGCCGTTTGCGGTCGATGAGGACGCGAGCGCGGTGCGCCTGCGCACGGACGCGCTGACGATCACCGTGAGCCTGGGCGACTTCCGCGTGACGTGGGCCGACGCGGCGGGCGTCCCCTTCGCCGCCGACGTGGCGCGCGGCTACCTCTACGACGCGCGGGGCGGCATGGTCGCCCATACGCTGGAACGCCGCCCCGACGAGCACTATTACGGCTTCGGGGAGAAGGCCGGTCCGCTGGACAAGGCCGGGATGCGGCTGCGCATGGAGGCGGTGGACGCCTACGGCTACGACGCGGCAGGCACCGACCCGCTCTACAAGCACTGGCCGTTCTACATTACCTATGTCGCGGGCCTGGATCTCGCCTACGGGCTGTTCTACGACAACGCCGCGCCCGGCGTCTTTGATCTGGGCCGCGAGGTGAACGCGCTGCGCGGCGCCGCGTACCGCACCTACGAGGCGCAGAGCGGCGACCTGGACTATTACCTGCTCTACGGGCCGCGCATCGAGGACGTGTGCGAGCGCTTCGCGGCGCTGACCGGGCGGCCCGCGCTGCCGCCGCGCTGGGCATTGGGTTATCTCGGCTCGACGATGCATTACACCGAGGCGCCGGACGCCCAGGAGCAGCTCAAGCAGTTCGTCGCCCTGTGCGCGCAGCATGACATCCCCTGCGACCTGTTCCACCTCTCGTCCGGCTACACGACCGACGCGCAGGGGCGCCGCAACGTCTTCACCTGGAACCGCGCCCGCGTGCCCGACCCGGCGGGGATGGTCGCGCATTTCCACGCGGCGGGGATCAAGCTGGCCGCCAACATCAAGCCGTGGCTGCTGCGCTCGCACCCCGCATACGACGAGGTGGCGGCGGCGGGCGGCTTCGTCCAGGCGGCGGACGAGGACGGCCCGGAGGTGAACCGTTTCTGGAGCGGCGGGCTGTACGAGTCTGCGCCCGGCTCCTACATCGACTTCACCAGTGCCGCCGGGTACGAGTGGTGGCAGGCGGGCGTCCGCGACGCGCTGCTGGCGTACGGCATCGACGCGGTGTGGAACGACAACAACGAGTTCGAGCTGCCGGACGACGATGCACGCTGCGCCGGGTTCGGGGAGCCGCTCCGCGCCCAGGACGCGCGCCCCCTGCTCACGCTGCTGATGGGGCAGGCGTCCTATCGCGCCCTGCGCGCGCACGCGCCGGACCGCCGCCCAATGCTGCTGACGCGGTCCGGCTGCCCCGGCATCCAGCGGTACGCGCAGACGTGGTCGGGCGACAACCGGACCTCATGGGAGACGCTGCGCCACAGCATCCCGATGGGGCTGGGCGCGGGCCTGTCGGGTATAGTCAGCACGGGGCACGACGTCGGCGGCTTCGCCGGGCCGAAGCCCGACGCGGAGCTGTTCGTGCGGTGGGTGCAGAACGGGATCTTTCACCCGCGCTTCACGATCCACTCGTGGAATGAGGACGGCACGGCCAACGAGCCATGGATGCACCCGGAGGCCCTGCCGATCATCCGCGAGGCGATCCGGCTGCGCTACCGGCTGCTGCCCTACCTCTACGCGCTGTTCTTCGAGGCGGCACAGACCGGGCACCCGATCGTGCGCCCGCTGGTGTACCACTTCTCGCATGACCCGCGCTGCCGCACGGAGTCGTTTGACTTCCTGCTGGGGCCGAGCTTGCTGGTGGCGTCGGTGCTGGAACCCGGCGCGCGGACGCGGTCCGTCTACCTGCCGCAGGGGGCGGCGTGGTGCGACCCGTATACCGGCGTGTGGCACGAGGGCGGCCAGGTCGTGACGCTGGACGCGCCGTTGGAGCGCGCGCCGCTGCTGGTCGCGGCGGGCGGCATGATCCCGCTGGGCAAGCCGATGCGGCACGTCGGCGCTGAGCCGGACGACCTGCGCGAGGTCTACGTCTTCCCGCCGCCGGGGAGCGGCGCGGGTCAGTTCACACTGATCGAGGACGACGGCGAGAGCTTCGGCTACGCACGCGGCGAGGTGACGCGCGTCACGGTCGCCATGCGCGCGACGCCCGACGCCGTGACGCTCGACGCGCCGCGCGTGGCGGGCAATTACCCGCTGCCGTACCGCAGCCTGGTCTACGTCCTGCCGCGCGGCGAAACGCGCACAATCCGCGCGCCAGCGGGCAGCCTGCGCGAGCCGGAGCGCGACGCCCGCCCGCGCGTGCGCGTCCCGCTTGGGTGAGGATCGAAAACAGGCCGGGCAACATCCCCGGCCTGCGTGCTAACACCCCGCTGAAAACCGTTCGAAGGTGACCGGCTCGCTTACCCGGCCGGGGTTGCCAGCGGCGTAGTGGCGTTGGGATCGGCGGGCTGGCCCGCGTCGGCCCCGGCCTCCTGGCCGGGCTGCTGCTCAGGCTGGTCCGCTGGCTGAACCGGGGCAGCTTCCTCGGCACCCGCGTCGGCCGGGGCCTCCCCTTCGGACGCTGGCGGTTGGTCCATCAAACCCGCCACGGTTGCCGCGTCGGTGGCGTAAACGAGCGTCTGCACCGCACCATCCGCGCTGCCTGCTGCCGCCACGAAGTAGTACGTATCGGCGGCGAGCTGCGTGGTCGCCAGGGCGTCAGCCGCCGGGGCTGCGCCGGTGGCGGCGAACTGGAGGCCGCTCGTGTTGGCCGGGATGTCCAGCGAGTAGGCGCAGTTCTCCACGACCTGCCCCTGCTCTGCAACTCCCGCCGGGCCTTGCGGCTGGGCGGCAGCGTCCATCCCCACATCCTGCGTCGCCTGCATGTTCGGGTCGCCCTCAGCCGGTGGTTGGGCCGGGGCGGCGTCCTGGGATGCAGCCCCATCGGCTGACGACCCAGCGCCGCTCACGAAGTTGGAGGGCGGCAGGACCGTGCAGCTCAGCGGTGTCACGCTTTGGCCCGCCTGAGCGGGTGCATCCCCGGCGGGCTGCCCCTGCTCAGCCGCACCGGGCTCGGCCTGCGGTTCACCGGCGTCGGCTGGCGGCGCCTGGTCCACCGGCTGGCCCGCGCCCGTGGTGCCGCCTGGGAAGGCCACGCCCTGCACGAGCGGCACGCCATCCGCGCCGACGAGGGCGGCGGGCGCTCCGTCCTCGACGCCGTTGAAGACCGTCACGCGCGCCATGCCGGCGGGGATCGGCGTGACGTCCGCGTTGATCACATAGCCGCGCACGGTGCCGTTGGCGACCGATCCGGCCACGACCAGTGTCACGAACTCACCGGGCGCAGTCGTCAGCGCGACCGGCCCGACCAGGATCTCGTCCTGCGGGCGACCAACCGGGATCAGCGAGATGCTGACCTGAGAGCCGGGGTATTCCACCCAGCCCGTTATCGAAGGGTAGCCGACGTCCTGAATGCCGCTTGGCGCCCCATCCAGATAGGGCCGCAGCGGCGGGGAGTCGGGCGAGAGGTTTACGAGCCGGAACCGCACGTTTTGTGGCGCGTCCTGCGCCAGAATGGGCATCACAGGGACGATCAGAAGCGCTACCAATACGAACACACCGAACAACTTCCGCATTATCTTCCTCCAGAATGAACGTCTGAGTAGGTCGTTCGCGGAGTGCATCAACGACTATAGAGCCACCTTCCGAGCGCGGTCAATCGGCCAGACGACCACAATCAAAATAGGCCATGTGACCACGCCCAAAACGGGCCGGGCGGGGGGTGCGATTCTGCGAAAGCGCGATCCCCGAACCTGGGTTCGGCGCCCTACCGCGCGATTACGCCCGGGCCGAAGTCGGGGGATGGAACGGGCGAAATGGCGTGTGGAGGCGCCATGGTACGCTGCTAGGATCGAAGCAGACGTTAGGCCGTGACCGCACCGTCACACGCCCGTAAGGAGGACGCAATGGCCGACGAACACGCACATCCCACGCCGCACCACCATGCGGAACACGCCGCCCACGGGCACGCGCATCACGGCGGCCCGGTGGACGAAGCGGGGGATGCCGCCCAGGGACAGGCGATGGACCATGCGGCTCATAGCCGGGCGGCGCATCACGGTGAGGCTCACGATGCCCATGCACATGCGGGCGGGCATGGGGCGCACGTCGATCACACCGGGCACGAGACGATGTTCCGGAACCGGTTCTGGGTCAGCCTCCTTCTGACGATCCCGGTGCTGATCTTCAGCCCGATGCTGCAAGACTGGTTCGGGTTCCGCCCGCCTGAGTTCACCGGCGACCGTTGGGTTGGCGCGGGGTTCGCCATCGTGATCTTCTTCTACGGCGGCGTGCCGTTCCTGCAAATGGCCGTGCCGGAGCTGCGCAACCGCAAGCCTGGCATGATGACGCTGATCTCGCTGGCGATCACGGTCGCGTTCGTCTACAGCGTGTTTGCCCTGTTCGTGAACCCGGAGACCGGCTTTTTCTGGGAGATGGCGACGCTGATCGACATCATGCTGCTGGGCCACTGGATCGAGATGCGCAGCGTGCGGCAGGCGTCCGGGGCGTTGAACGAGCTGGCGAAGCTGATGCCGGACATGGCCGAGCGGGTGCGCGACGACGGCACCATGGAGGAGGTCCCGGTGGACGAGCTGCGGCCCGGCGACCTCGTGCTGGTGCGTCCCGGCGCGAGCGTGCCCGCCGATGGCGTGGTGGAGGAGGGGCGCTCGGACGTGAACGAGGCCATGCTCACCGGCGAGTCGAAGCCGGTCGGCAAGGAGCCGGGCGCGGAGGTCATCGGCGGCACGATCAACGGCGACGGCAGCCTGCGTGTGCGCGTCACCGCTACCGGCGACGAGACCGCGCTGGCGGGCATCGTGCGGTTGGTGGAGGAGGCGCAGCGCAGCAAGTCGCAGACGCAGATCCTGGCCGACCGCGCGGCGGGCTGGCGG
>CAZGLU010000060.1:6057-10770 GCA_964526095.1 uncultured Anaerolineaceae bacterium
TGGAGTTCAGACGTGTGCTCTTCCGATCTCGGGCCGCGCCTGCTGGAGATGCTGGATGCCGAACTGCCCGAACCGCTGGAGCGTTTCAGTGTGGCGGCGGGGGAAAAGGGGCGCACGGTCGTGTACCTGGTGCAGGCGGGGGAGCCGGTCGCCGCGTTCGCACTGGCGGACGTGGTGCGCGCCGAGAGCTACGACGCGGTGCGGCGCCTGCACGATATGGGCATCCGGGTCGCCATGCTGACCGGCGACAGCGCCGACGTCGCGCGGTCCGTCGCGGAGGAGTTGGGCATCGACACGTACTTCGCGGAGGTGCTGCCCGAGCACAAGGAACGCCATATCGCCGGGCTGCAGGAACAGGGGCAGCGGGTGGCGATGGTCGGTGACGGCGTGAACGATGCCCCGGCACTCACGCGCGCCGACATCGGGATCGCGATCGGCAGCGGCACAGATGTCGCGATCGAGTCGGCGGGCATCATCCTGGTGCGCAGCAGCCCCCTGGACGCAGTCAACATCTTCGAGTTGAGCCGGGCGACGTACCGCAAGATGATCCAGAATTTGCTGTGGGCGACCGGGTACAACGTCGTGGCGCTGCCGCTGGCGGCGGGGGTGCTCGCGCCGTTCGGGATCGTGCTGTCGCCGGCGGTGGGCGCGCTGCTGATGTCGCTCAGTACCGTGATCGTGGCCCTGAACGCCCAACTGCTGCGCCGGCACGAACTCGGGGCCGCCGCCTGACGGGTGCGGCATCCGCGCCGCCACCCTGGGGAATTAACTGGTCCATTCCCGTTCCACATCACAACGATAGGCGTTTCGGCTATCTTCATTTTATGCTTATAAATTCACGATTAATTAAGGTACGTCGATCGTTTTTTTATGGTTTTAATGCTACAGTATAAGGTGGTCTGCCTTGAAAATGCCCTGCTGCCCTCTCGAATGTTCGCCGGGGGAATAGGCTGGCCGGTGGAACAGGACTGTGCACCTGAATCGAAAACTTTGTATTCTGGTTGCCCTGAGCATTGTGGGCCTCATCACGTTCCTGGTCGTGCTCTCACACGTGATCCTGGCCGTCCGTTTTCACGATTTAGAGGCTCAGGGGGTTGAGCGGAACATGCGCCGCGTGTTGCACGCCATCGCCACCGATCTCCAGGCACTTGAGCGCACAGCGGCGGATTGGGCGTACTGGGACGACACCTACCAGTTCATGCACGACCAGAACGCCGCCTACATCGAGTCAAACATCGGCGGGGGCGTCTTCGTCAATCTGAAACAGGACGTTCTCCTGTTCATCGATCCGGCGGGGCGCATCGTCTTCGGGCGTGCCTACGACCGTGAAACCGGGGAGGAACGGCCTGTCCCCACCGACCTGCCGGGGTACCTGGTGCCAGGCGGCCTGCTGGTGGAGCGGGCGGGCGATAGCATGAGCGGGATCGTCAGGCTGGAGGACGGGCCGCCGCTGCTGGTCGCGGCGCGGGCCATCCTCACCAGCGAGCAGGAAGGCCCGTCACGCGGCACGCTGGTATGGGGCCACTACTGGGATACCGCAACCACCGCCCGGTTATCCGCCGCCACCGAGCTGGACCTGACGACGTACTACTGGGACAGCCCATCACTGCCCGCCGACCTGCGCGAGATCGAACAGAAGTTGACCCCGGCATCCCCGGTCTACATGGAGCCGCTCGATGGGGACACGATCGCGGGCTATGTGAGCATCCGGGATATCGGTGGGGAGCCGGTGCTGCTGGTTCAGGCCGTGATGGCGCGGACTATCTTTGCCCCGGCGCACGATGCCGTCATCGTGTTCAACGTCATCATGGTGGTGACGGGCGCGTTGTTCCTGGTGGGGACCCTGATCCTGCTGCGGCGTTTCGCGGTTCATTCCCACCGCCTGGACGTGGTCTTCAGCAGCAGCCCAACCGCGCTGCTGCTCCTGAACGTGGACGGATCCATCACGCAGATGAACCCCGCCGCCCGCCAGCTCTTTGGTGGCAGCCATGGCAACCTCGCGCCGGGCCGGTTGGAGGCCCTGCTGGACCCGGCCAGCCAGAAGGCCGCCATGCGCGCCTTGCAGGGCGTCCTGCAGAAACGGGAACCCCAACGCGTGGAGGTCGTCGCGCAGGATCAGGACCGCCAGACGTTTGACGCCGAGTTCGCGTTCGCGCCGATCCGGGGCATCAGGGGGCGCGTCACAGGTGCGGTGTGTACCGTGCGGAATATCACCGCCCACAAACAGGCCGCGGCTCACCTACGCAACAGTTTGCAGCGCGAGATGGAGCTGAACGCGCTGCGCTCGCGGGTCGTCGCCGTGACGTCCCATGAGCTGCGCACCCCGCTCGCCGTGATGCGCCTCTCCACCGACCTCCTGATGCGCTATGGCGAGCGTCTGACCAGCGAGCGACGCGAGGCGCAGCTTTGCCAGATCCAGGGCGGCATCGAGCGGATGGTGAACCTGATCGACAACGTGCTGATCTACAACCACCTTGATTCCGGGCGGCGTACTTTCTCGTTGCAGCCATTGGACGTAGCGGCACTGTGCCAGGAGATCATTGACGAGTACGTCGCTCTCAACGACGGTCACCGCTTTGAGCTGTCCGTCTTCGGCACGCGCAGCAATGTGGCGGTGGACCGGGGGCTGCTGCGCTACGCCGTCACCAACCTCATATCCAACGCGGTCAAGTATTCCCCACCCGGCACGACCGTCCGGCTGCGTCTGACGTACCGTGCCGGGGAGATCGTGTTGGAGGTCGAGGACGAGGGCATCGGCGTCCCACCTGAAGACCAGCCGCACATCTTTGAGCCGTTCTACCGGGCGCAGAACGCAGATTCCGTGCTGGGCACGGGGCTGGGGCTGGCGATTGCCCGGCAGGCGGCGGAGATGCACGCCGGTACTATCAAATATGAGAGTAATAATGGCGCGGGGAGCACATTTACGGTCACACTCCCCTGTGCGCATGTAGGAGAGACTTATGAGCTGCATCCTGGTCATTGAAGACGAGCCGGTGTTACGGGATAACCTGGTCCAGATGCTGACGTTGGAGGGCTATCAGGCCATCAGCGCGGCGGACGGGGCCAGCGGCATCGCCCTGGCGCAGGAAGCCCGCCCAGACCTGATCTTGTGCGACATCGCTATGGCGGGCCTCGATGGCTTCGAGGTGATCAAGCGCCTGCATCAGGACGACCGCACGGCTGGCATCCCGGTCATCTTCCTGACTGCCAAGGCGGAGCGCGAGGTGATGCAGCGCGGCCTCGCCCTCGGCGCGGACGCTTACATCACGAAGCCGTTTACGCTGGACGAGCTATTGGACGAGATCCACGCCCGGTTAACCTCTTAGCGTCCCCTCATTCACCTGAGCCGTTCACACCGGACGCCGGGCGACCTGTCCTGTTCGCATGGTGCCTCTCAGCGCGTGCTCGAGGTCAAGTCCTGCTCGAGCCGTTCAGGATGGCGGGGCGGTGGGGGATGCGTGTCAATTGGCGCGGGCATGGGACTAACCGACCGCGACGCCGCCCACCCACTCGGCAAAGTGCGCGTCCAACTCCGCGCCGAGTGCGGCCTCCAGCGCCTCTAACACGTCCTGCGGCCCGGCGATGCCATAGCAGTGGGTGGCGAACAGGGCACGCAGCGCCGCCATAACCGCGTCGTGCCCGTACTCCGTCTCAAGCGCAGCGTAAAACAGCGGCCCCTTCTGGTAGATCAGCGCCCAGTACGCCTGCCCGATGTAGGCAGCGGTGGGCAGCCCGATCGCGGCGTCGCCCTGCCCGGCGGCGAAGCCTTCGTACTGCGCGCGGAAGCTGTCGATGGCCGCCGCGTAGGCTGCCTCGCCCTCCACGGCGCGGATGTACTGCGCCACCGTGTACTGCGCGAGCGCCTCGTCGATCCAGGGGTGGCGCGCCTGATCGTTCCCGACGAGGCTGTACCACCACTGGTGCGCGATCTCATGGACCAGCAGGAACTCGAAGTACTCCGGGTCGGTGTTCCACGCCTCGTCGTTGATCGCGATCAGGCCCGGGTATTCGAGGCCGCCCGCGGCGTTCGGCGTCTGCACCACATCTAGCTCCGCGAACGGGTACGGGCCGAACAGCACCCCGAAGGTCGCCAGCGCAGCCCGCGCGATCCCGAGGCCGCGCTGCGCCGCCTCCCCGGCCCCCTCCGGCGCCGGGTCGTAGAACAGGCGCAGCAGCACGCCGTCCTGCTCGCCCGTCAGGGTGACGTAGCGGCGGTTCCCCGCCAGCGAGAAGTCGCGGACCAGCGGGGCTACGTAGCGGTGCGTCAGCGTCCCATCGGCGTTGGCGGCGAGGTCGATCTCGGTTCCCGTCGCGGCGAAGATCAGGTCGGGGGGCGCCGTCACGCGCACGTCGAAGAACGCCGTTTCGCTGAACACGACGTCCCCCTGCGGGTGCGCGGTGACCTGCCACCACCCCTCGCCCGGCTGGTACACCGCCAGCATCGGGTAGGCGTTCGGCAGCGCCAGCACACCATCCAGGTAGCCGAACTGGCCGTACAGCCGGAAGCTGTCGTGCAGGACCGTGATGGTATAGGTGATCCCGGCCCGGACCGCTGCGCCCGGCATGAGCGGCTCGGGCAGCGGCACGGTCAGCACGCTGCGCGTGTCGTCTAGCCCTGGCTCGACCGGCGCGCCGTCCACGGTTACGGCGCGGACGTCCATCTCGCCGCCGTACGAGGGCAGGTTGGGATAGAGGCGGAACACCAACGTGTCC
>CAZGLU010000061.1:0-2812 GCA_964526095.1 uncultured Anaerolineaceae bacterium
GATAATGAGCGGTGACTGGAGTTCAGACGTGTGCTCTTCCGATCTCCCACCCGCACGGGCCAGCCCGCACACCGTCAGCACGACCAGCAGCCATGTGATCCACTTTGTCCCGCACCTGAACCGTACCATCGTGTGGCCTCCTAAGCCTTACCCCGCGCATCGCAGGCCCTACCAACCGGGGACGTGACGCGCCATAACCTCCAGGATCGCGTCAAAGTCCTCCGGGCTGACCTCTGCCCCATCCGCCCAACGCGCGTCCTCCAGCTTCAGCAGGCGGCGCTGCTCGGCGGCGGCCCGCAGATCGGTGCTGGACTGCGTTTCCTTACGGGGGCGCAGGCGGACGAAATGCTCGTATCCCGACGTCTCCTCTGCCGCCTTGGGCGACTTGAACGTGTAGAAGATGAATTCCTCGTCGTCTTGCAGAAGCTGGACCGCCATGCAGAACCAACCCTTCGGCACGCGCGTGCGCCGCCGGATCGGGAAGCGCCACGCCACCGCGTTGACCGTCTGATCCCAGCCGATCGTCGTCACGCGCGGCGGCGACTTGCGGGCGTCGGTGACGACCAATGCGCGCGCGGTCAGGCTCGCGCTGCGCTGGCTGGGCAGCACCCGTTTCAGCACGCGCTCCGCCACGTACCCCGCGCCGAACAGCACGAGGACGTCCAGCGGCAGGACGATGCAGAACGGGCTGATCCCGGCTATCGCCTCCTGCAACGCGCGCAGCGCGACGAAATGGAAGATGATCGCGGACCCCAGCATGATGATCGGCACCAGGAGCCGGACGGAAAGATGCTCGGCATCGATCTTGATCGTGCGCCCCTGTTCGGACGGCGCGGTGGCGGAATGTGCGGACATAGCGTTCCTACATATCGTTCCTAATGTGATCCAGTGGACGCCAGTACAATGTCGCCGGGCGATCTTGCGCCGACCTCGCGCCGCTAATCGGCCCCGTTGAAGATCCGCGCGACCGACCGCTCCAGCGGGCGCCACAGCCCAGGGCAGCCCAACATGCGCTCGACCTCGCGGCGTAGCTGCACCGTGTCGAAGGGCTTCAACAGGTAGAGGTCGATGTCACTCCCGCGCAGGGACGCCTGTCGCTCGGCAGGTGTGCTGACCACCGTCAAGATGATAACCGGGATCCGCCGCAGCGCCGGCTGCGTGCGCATGTGGCGATAGACATCCCATCCATCCAGCTCGCCCGGCAGCATCAGGTCCAGCAGCACCAGGTCCGGGCGCAAGTCATCGATCAGCGCCAGCGCCTCAGCCCCATCACGCGCGACGTGCAGCGCGATCGCATCGTGTCTGAAGACGATGTGCAACAGATCAGCGATCTCCGGCTCATCTTCGACCGACACGATATGATACACGATGCCCCCCCTTTGATGCGCAAGCCCGGCCTGCATACCCCCAAGGATAGCACGTTTTCGGCGCTGCGCAGAACCGGGTCCGGGCCGGGTTTTGGCGGGGCGGTACGGCCTTCAGTAAGTTGTTGATCATGAGCGGCGTTGACGAGTATATTTGGCGGCGTCAATTACCCCACGTCAAGGCCGCCGGAGACAGACCCATGCACACCGCACCACTCACCATTGGCATCGAAGAGGAATACCAGATCGTTGACCCTGTAACGCGCGAGCTGACCTCCTACGTGCAGCAAATGATGAACCGGGGCCACGTCGTCCTGGGCAAGCAGCTTAAACCGGAGTTCATGCAATCGCAGATCGAGGTCGGCAGCCGCATCTGTGCCAACATCCTGGAAGCACGCGCGGAGCTGGTCCACCTGCGCCGCCACGTCACCGAGGTCGCCCACGAGGCAGGCGCGGAGATCGTCGCGGCCTCCACACACCCGTTCTCACGCTGGCAGGACCAGCAGATCAGCGAGGGCGAGCGGTACGACGACCTGGCTACCGAGATGCGCGACGCGGCCCGCCGCCTGCTGATCTTCGGGATGCACGTCCATCTGGGCTTCGGGCAGTCGCACGAGGCGATGGACCTGGTGGTGGATATCCTCAACCAGTTGCGCTACTTCCTGCCGCACATCCTCGCGCTGACCACGTCCTCGCCGTTCTGGCACGGTCGCGACACCGGCCTCAAGAGCTACCGCAGCCTCGTCTTCGAGAATATGCCGCGCTCCGGCATCCCGCCGCACTTCTACAGCTACACCGAGTACAGCGCCTACGTGGACCTCATGGGCAAGGTCGGCTCGTTGGGGCGGCGGGGCACGCAGAAGGAGACCAGCCACCGCGTTGCGCTGGGCGACCCGACCAAGATCTGGTGGGACGCCCGCCCGCACCCGGACCTCGGCACGCTGGAGGTCCGCATCTGCGACATGTGCACGCGCATCGACGAGGCGATCGCGGTCGCCGCACTGATCCAGGCGCTGGCCGCCAAGCTGATCAAGCTGCGCAACCAGAACCAGTCATGGCGCATCTATCGTGGCATGTTCATCCAGGAGAACAAGTGGCGTGCGGTGCGCTACGGGATGGAGGGCAAGCTGATCGACTTCGGCATCGCCGCGGAAGTCCCGATGGTCGACCTGCTGGACGAGCTCCTCGAACTCGTCGACGACGTGCTGGACGAGCTTGGCTCGCGCGAGGAGATCGGCTACCTCCGGCGTATCGCGAGGGAGGGCACCAGCGCCGACCGGCAACTGGCCGTCTACCACCGCGCGCTGGCTGATGGGGCCACGACGCGCGAGGCGCTGTTCGCGGTGGTCGATCACCTCATCGCGGAGACCGCCGAGGGCTGGAAGCTGGCCTAGGGCCTGCCCCTGTGCGCGACCTCGCCGCCCTGCGCCGCCTCATCGACGACTCCG
>CAZGLU010000061.1:2822-6731 GCA_964526095.1 uncultured Anaerolineaceae bacterium
TCTCGCGTCGCGGGTGCGCCGGGTGATCGGGATCGACCTCGCCGCCGGGATGCTGAGCGCGGCCCGCGACCTCCCCGCCGTCCTGGCCGACCTGCATCACGCGCCCTTCCCGCGCGGGGCGTTCAGCCTCGTCGTCGCCTCCTTCGGCCTGAACGCGACCCGGCCCGCGCGCAGCCTGCCCGCCCTGCGCCGCCTGCTCGCAGCCGGGGGCCGCCTGGCGATCCAGGAGTGGGGGCCGCAGTCCGCCCTCGACCATGCGCTGGACGACCTGCTGGCCGGGGTGGCCGTGGACGATCCCCCCGCCCGGCTGGCAGCGTTCCGCACGTGGGCCGCCGGTGACGGGCTGGGCTGGGCGGACCAGCTTCAGGACCCGGACGATTACCGCGAGTGGCTGGCGGAACTGGGGTTCGCGGTCGAGACGGCGGTGGAGGAGGCCCCGGTCGCGCTGCGCGTCCCGTCCGCCGGGGCGTACCTGGCCTATTGGAGCGCGTGGCCGGGCCGCGCGTTGGAGATCGACGCGCTGGCGCCCGCCGCCCGCGCCGACCTGCTGGCCGCCGCCGCGCAGATCCTGGCGGCCCACGCGGGACCGGACGGCGCGCTGACGTGGCGGCCCGTCGTGCTGCGCGCCCTGGCCCGGCTTCAGGGCGTCACGCGGTAGACGCCGAACCCGCGCCAGGGCGCGTGAGGCTGGTAGGTGATCGCGCCGATGGTGCTCTGCTCCAACGCCATCCGCGTGACGCTCAGGCCGATCACCGGGTCGTCAGGCGACAGGATCACCCATTCCACGGGCGTAGGTGCGCGCCGGATCGAGACGTGCAGGCCGCGCGCCGGGTAGGTCAGCACGACCTGATCGGGCAGGAAGATCACCTGTTCCGGCACGCCCACCGCCGCGACGACATGGCCCACGGACAGCAGCGCGGGGTTGGAGACGTCGCGCCAGTCACGCGTGAGGCTGTAGGTGTAGGGCGTCCAGTACAGCAGCGCGGGGACGACGCGGATCGCGCGGGGCGCGTAGACGAACTCCACCAGGGCATCGTCGCGCGTCTGGGGATCCGGGTGGACGCGCACGCTGGCGGGCCGGACCGCCGGATGCCCGCGCAGGGTCGAGGCGACGTCCGCGATGTCCTCCGCGCCCAGGAAGCAGATCGTCTGCCAGCACCCGGCATCGTCAGGCAGGGGGAACGGCGTCCCCTGACGCTGCAAGCCGAGCCAGCGCATCCCGGCGACGACCAGCACCAGCGCCACGAACAACGCCAGCGCACCGCTGAGCAAGGGCCGCACGCGTCCTAGTCCTGTGCGGGGCGCGCGGCCCGGCGCGCGGCCCACTCCAGCAGCCCGTTGGTCAGCACGGCCTGCACGAGCATCACCACCAGGATAGCGGCGCCGAGGAAGACGCCGTAATCGATGCCCGGCCACGTCTGGAGGAAGGTGCGCAGGTCCATCAGCCGCAGGCTGTGGTCGCCCACCCCGGCCATGACGAGCAGGCTCACCCACTGGCCCGCCGCCGAACGGCCCGGCTGCCCGACCATGCTGGCGTCGTAGCCGAGCACGCTCAGGCCCGCCGCAACCGCCAGCGCGAAGACGACGACCTGCCCTACGATAGTGAACGTCTGCGCCAGATAGGCAAGCTGCCGGTTGCGGAACACGGTCGAGATGAACAGACCCACCGCCGCGTTCAGCCCCACGGCCACGACAAGCTGAAGCAGCGCCGCCGTCAGGAACGCGGCCAGCAGCAGCACCCCGGCCTCGGTGGGCAGCGCGGGACGGATGCCCATCATGTACAGGTCCAGGTGGCGGCCCTGGTAATCCGTCAGGTCGACCAACATCTGGGCGGCGAAGATCGCGCGCGGCACCAGCAGCGCGATCAGCGCCCAGCGCAGTTGGTAAAACACCGCCGCCCAGCGCGCGCGCATCGCCATCTCCGCGCCGTGGCTGGTGATCTTCAGCGGCTCCCACGTGCCGCGCTGCTGTTCGCCCGGCAGCATGCTCGACGTCAGCACCAGCGCCCACTGCAACACGGCGAACTGCGCCACCAGGAGCGGGAAATACAGCACCGCGAACAGCGCCGAGGTGTGCGCCTCGCTGACGAGCAGCGGCGACCCGGCGCGGTACGCCTGATAGCTGAGGGCCAGCATCGCGGCCAGCGCCACAGCCGCCAACCCGCGCGAAAGCCACAGCGGCAGCCGGTTCCGGCGCCGCTCGAAGCGTTGCAGCGTGTAGCGCAGCACGGGGTTGTTGGGGCGCGCCCAGACCGGGATCTGCTTCAGGAGGTAGCGTTGGAATGCGGCCATCAGTCTGCGGTCGGCGCTCAACTCTCGATTATGGGACTTATGGGACGTCCGTCGGCAGGGCGCCTGCCCTACTCCAGCGCGGCAGCGACCGCGTCATCCAGGCCGGACAGCGCCGCCTGCCACACCTCGGTACGGACGTAGATCAACTTGTTCGGGTGAATATAGTATAGATACGTCTCCGGGATCTGCCCCGTCCTGGCCGCCACAGCCTCGGCATACACGCCGATCTGGAGCGTGTAGCGCCGCGCGTTTTCATAGGCCCCGCGCTCCGACACAAGCGCCGTCTTGTAGTCGAGGACGTGCCACTGCCCGCCCTTCCGTCCGCCCGGCGTGTGGTACAGCAGGTCGATCACGCCATGAATCGCACGGTCGCCGCGCTGGTACACGAACGGCACCTCGCGGTAGACCTGGTCGGCCCCCTCCAGCCGCCGCACGACCTCGCCCCCCTCGAACCGGCGCAGCAGGGCCAGCGCCGCCTCCGCGATGGCCTCCGCGTCCGCCGCGCTGGCTAGCTGCCGTTCCCAGGCGTACCCGCGCAGCCGCTGCATCAACGCCGCCTCGTCCATGCGGCCCGGCAGCAGCCACTGTCGCAGCGCGCGGTGTACCACCTCCCCGACGATCTGCTGGTGGGCGCGCCGCCGAGGCTCCTGCGGCAGCGGGCGCACCGGCTCCGGCGCGTCGTGCAGCACGGCATGGCGGAACGCCGCGCGGCCCTTCTCCGGCGGCTCGTAGAAGGGCGCGCGCCCCAGTGCCGCGATCTGCGTCGCGGTGAGAACGCGGCCCGGCCCGGCGCGATCGACCGGAACCGGCGCCAGCAGCGGCGGGCGGGCCGGTTCCACCCCGTCGAACGGGCGCCGCGCGCGGACCTCAGCCGCCGCCCACGGGGACGGCCCGGCGGCGGCACGCGGCGCGAGGTCGTCCGGGCCGGGCGGGGCCGCCGGTACGTGGACCGCGCAGCATCCCCACCCGCAATCGAAGACCTGCGGCTCAGGCGCCGGGCTGAGGTCGTCCTTGCCGAAGCCCAGCGCGTCCAGCCACTGCATCAGCCACGCGTCGTCGATCCACTTGTGCAGCGTCCCGCTGACGATCAGCGCGTCCTGTGCGCGCGTCGCGCCGACGTACAGCAGGCGGCGCCGTTCGGCGCGCTCGCGGCGCCCGGTCACACGCTCAGCCCAGTGCCAGGCGAAGGGCGGCGGCTCCTTTTCCCCGGCGACGGTCGGCAGCTTGCACGCCGCGCCCGCCTCCGGGCAGAGCTGGAACACGCTCCCGCCCCCGCTGCCGCGTGTCCACGTCGCGTCGGCCAGCGCCACGACCGGGAACTCCAGCCCCTTGCTGGCGTGCACGGACATGATCCGCACCGCGCCCTCGACCTCCACGACGGCCTCGCCCTCGCGCACCTCGCGGGCGGTCAGGTCGCGGGCGTAGGCGTTGAACGCGCCGAGCGAGATGCGGCCCGACGCCCGCGCCAGTGCAAGCAGCTTCTCGACGTTGCCGCGCCGCCGTGCGCCGTCGGCCAGCCCGGTCAGCGCGGCGAGGTAGTGCGTCATGTTCAGCGCGCGGACCAGCAGCTCCGCGATCGACGCGCGGCCCGCCATGTCGCGCAGCTCGCGTAGCGTCC
>CAZGLU010000061.1:6741-10741 GCA_964526095.1 uncultured Anaerolineaceae bacterium
AGCAGCGCGTCGTCGCTCAGGCCGAACAGCGGCGAGCGCAGCGCGGCGGCCAGCGCGAGGTCGTCCGCCGGATTGTGCAGCGCGCGCAGCAGGTGCAGCAGGTCCCACACCTCCGGGCGGTCGAAGTAGCCTTTACCCGCCAGCGTGACATACGGCAGGCCCGCCGCCTTGAACACGTCCTCGTACACCGGCACGCGCGTCATGGCCTGGAACAGCACCGCCACGTCGCCGTAGTCCATCGGGCGATAGGCGCCGCGCCCGGCCCCACGCGCGAAGGGCGGCACGTAGGCGCCAGCGGGCAGGCAGTCGTGCGCGAGGTTGCGGTCCCATACCAACGTCCCGGCGGCCACCTGGGCGTGGATGTGCTGCGCCAGCTCCCACGCCTCCCAGCGCCGCAGGTCGTCGGCCTTCTGCCACGCCGGGTCGTCGTCCAGCTTCGGCACGGCGATCACGTACAGCGGCGTGTCGTGCAGCGGCAGCACCCCGCGCTCGCAGGGCCGGTGCGCGGCCATCGGGCGGCCAAGGGGGACCTCATAACGCGCCACGCCCCCCGCCCCGTCGCCCAGGATGCGCGCGAACAGCCCGTTGAACGCCTGCACCAGCCCGTCATGCGTGCGGAACGAGGTCGCCAGCGGCACCTCCTCCCCCTCACGGGAGCAGATGTCGTCGCGGACCGTGCCGAACACGGTGACGTCCGCGCCCCGGAAGCCGTAGATGCTCTGCTTCGGGTCGCCCACCACGAACAACCGCCCGGCCCCGTCCGCCTGATCGACGCGCGCCAGCGTGTAGACGATGTCGCGCTGGGCCGGGTTCGTGTCCTGGAATTCGTCCACCAGCACGTGGTTCACCTCCGCGCAGGTCCGTTCCGCGACCGCCGCATTGGTGATAAGCAGGTCCCGCGCCAGACATTCAAGGTCATCGAAGTCAAGCGCCCGCCGCGCCGCCTTCAGACCCTCGTACGTCGATGCAGCCAGGTCGATCGCGTGCCGCCAGCGGGCCAGCCACGCGGCGGCCTGCGCGTCACGCTCACCGAGGGGCGGCGGCAGCACCGCCCGCGCCGCCTTGAGGCGGTCGCGGATGCGGCCGAGGACGCACTTCGATTTGGCAAGTCTCTCCTTGCCGCTCCACGCCGACTCCTTGCCCACGTTGAGCTTGATGCCCGTCGACAGCGCCTCTATCGCCGCCGCCACGTCCTCGGCGTCCCCGCCGAGCAGGGCGGGCGTGTAGTGATGTACGAGGCGCCAATAGTCGCTCAGCCGGTCGTCCGGCAGTTCGTCGGCTCGGACCCAGGCCAGATCCGCCAGCAGTTGCGCATCCGCGCGCAGTTCAGCCGCGGCCTCGGCGTAAAGCTCGCGCCACGCCTCCCCCCACTTCGCCAGCAGGCCCGCTTCATCTCTGGCCAGTGCCGCGCGAACGGCCGCCGCCTGGCTGCGCCCGATGTACGTGCCCAGCACACCCCGCACCGTCCGCAGGCCGTATTCCGCCACCAACGCCGCCGCCTGCTCGTCCTCGGCCAGCCGCACCAGCGCCAGGTCCACCGCATCGTCGCGCAGGATCGCCGCCTCGTTCTCGTCCAG
Organism: uncultured Anaerolineaceae bacterium; assembly: GCA_964526095.1. GTDB lineage: Bacteria > Chloroflexota > Anaerolineae > Aggregatilineales > Aggregatilineaceae > Aggregatilinea. Next base: position 8,319 of record CAZGLU010000061.1, read on the forward strand.
CACCTCGAACGCCGGGTCCACGCCACACTCGGCGGCGTTGGCCCGCAGGATCTGCGCACACAGGCTGTGGATCGTCCCGATGCGCGCAGCGTTCAACTCGGCCTGGCGCTGCGTCCAGATGGCGAGCGCAGCACTATTTCCTGCCTCCGCCGCCACACGGATCTGCTCGTCCACCCGCGCGCGGATGCGGTCGCGCATCTCGCGTGCGGCCTTATCCGTGAAGGTGATCGCGACGATGGACGGCAGCGGCCAATCCGGGTGTGCCTTGAGCAGCCTGATGAACCGCTCGACCAGCACGTACGTCTTGCCGCTCCCGGCGCCCGCCGTGACGATCAGGTTGCGGTCGTGGATCTCGACAGCATGCCTCTGTTCCGGCGTAAAATCAAGCACCCTACCCCCTCGTCCCCGGCTAGCCGGAGAAATCCGCCGCGATGCGCGCGATGACGATCGCCAGCGCCACCAGCACGGCGAGGGCAGCGGCGATGTTGCGCGGCGTCAGGTCCATATCCCGCAGGCCGCGGACCGGCTGGCCCGGATCGCTGCGGTACAGCACGCCCGAGGCGGCGAGCAAGCCCCACACCAGCGCGCTGAGGTAGTCACCGCCGATCAGGTTCACCACGCCGACCGCGACGAACAGCAGCGTAACGACCATCTCACGCCGAAGCCAACCCCCGTTCATAGCTTACCTTTCCTTTATTACCTGGGTTGTGTATCTGACTATGCGAAGTCGATCACCAGCAGCACCAACGCCACGATCAGCGCCACGGTCGCGGCGATCGTGCGCGGGCTGCGCCCGGAAAGCTTCTCGTCGCGGAAGGGGTTCCCCAGCAGCATACTCAGGCCGAGCAGCGCCCACACCGCGCCGAGCAGGATGTCCCCCGTCAGCACGCCGAGCAGGCCCACGAACAAAAACAGGACCCCCGCGATCTGGCTTGACCGTCGGATCAGCATCATGCGCTCCTTCCAGGGCGGGCGCCCTGCCTAACTGCCTAATCAACCGCAGGCCACGCGCCGGGCTTGCGCAGGTACCCGCGTGTCAGGCGGCACAGCCGGGCGTACTCGCAGGTCTGCATACAGCCCGTGCTGCCTGCGCTGGGCAGCACGGGGAACCGGCCCGCGCGCGCCGCGCCCACGTGCGCGTGGATCTGCGCCGTCGCCTCGGCCAGCAGGCCGTCCCCGGCGGACACCTGCCCGCTGACCTCCAGGTTTTGAATGTGCCAGTAGGCACCGCCCGCGACCTCCACCGGCTCCCCCGCCGCGCGCAGCAGCGTGTGGGCCGCGTGGAGGTAGAGCACCACCTGCACCTCGCGCCCGGCGCGGATGTCGTGCTCCGTCCGCCTTGATGAGCCGGTCTTGTAATCGACCACGATCACCCGGTCGCCTGCGATGTCCAGCCGGTCGATCGTGCCGCGCACGCGCAGCCGCCCCGCCTCCCCGTCGAGCGTGACCGGCACGCCAGCCTCCGGCCCGAAGCGCAGTTCCAGGGCGTAGGCGGACCGCGTCTCCCCGTCGGCCAGCTTCGCCAACGGACTGGCCTCACTGAAGTCCAGCGCCACCAACGCGCGCAGCCGCCGCAGCAGGTCTTCGCGCTCCTGCGCCCACACCGGCCCGGCCCGGAAGCCGTAGTCTCGCGGCGCGGTGCGGAAGACCTCAAGCGCCGCCGCGTCCAGCAGTTCGAGCGCGCGACCGGCGTTCTCCGGCACGATCGCCAGCCCTTCCTCCGCGATCCAGCGGTAGGCCAGCTCCAAAATGGCGTGGTTCACCAGCCCGCGCTGCAACGCGTCGAGGCCCTCCTCCGGCTCCTTCAACTCCTCCAGCCGCAGCAGGCGGCGCGCGAAGAACTTGAACGGACACTGGCCGTACTCGTTCAACTGGCTGGCGCTCCACACACGGCGCGGGCCAAGCATCCCCTCGACCGTCGCACGCAGCGCCTCCCTGCCGAGCGCGCCGGTGTACGGATCGAAGGGGTGGGCGCCGTCCTCGCGGGCCACCTCAACCGCGCGCCCGCGCAGCGCATTGTGCCATGCGGGGACGTCGAGCAGCGCGTTATAGACCGCCCGCGCCAGCCGGGCATCATCCCCGCCATCGTTGAAGGCCGCCGCCACGGCGACCGCTGCCTCGCCCTCGGTCGCCGCATCGGCCAGCGTCGGGGCGGCGCCGGGCGCCAGCCGTTCGATCGCCTCGGGGGGCACGTCGATCACGGCCCGCACCGCGCGCCAGTACGGCGACGGCTCCAGCGGCGCGCCCTTGTCGTCCACGGTGGGACGGCTGAGCGTCAGCGTCCCCCGCGCCTGCCCCACGGCCTGGTAAAACAGGCTCATGTCGTCAGCGCGTTCAGTCAGGGACGGCAGCACGACCCCGGACTCCGCGACCTCCGCACGCTCGCGCTCCTGGTAGAGCGCGCCATCCGTGACCGGCGCGGG
>CAZGLU010000062.1:0-9296 GCA_964526095.1 uncultured Anaerolineaceae bacterium
ATATCGCGCAGCGCCTCGCGGTACTCGTCGAGCGTGTACATCTGCGCGGCGACCAGTTCCTCCAGCGATTGTTCGTTCTGCGCGGCGATCTCCTGCTGGATCGCCAGCTCGGCGTCCACCTCTTCGTCGGTGACCTCGATGGCCTGCGCGGCGGCGTACTGCTCGATCAGCACCTGGTCGATCATGCTTTGCAGCACGGCCTGGTCGAAGGCTTCGGCGGTCGCCGGTTCGATGACCATGCCGAAGGCGCGGCGCTCGCGCTCGGCCTCGAACGCCGCCTGCGTGATCGGCGTGCCGTTCACCGTCACGACGACCGGCTCGCCGGTAGGCGCCGGGGTCAGCGTCGGCTCGCCAGCCTGAGCAGCGTCACCGCCGCCCGTGCCCGCGTCCACCACGGGGACGTCGGCGGCCGCTTCCGGCGCGCCGGGGTCTGAGTTAGCCGAAGAATCCTCCCCGGCACAGGCGGCGGCCAGCACCAGCAGCGCGAGCGCGAGCAGGCTAAGCCGGCCGAACCGGAACAATCGAGCTTGGAGTACGCGCACAGTCGGTCCTTCCCTGTTAATTGAACGGATTGCGGCGGGTCAGGCGAGGGCTGCCGACTGCGATCCGCCGCGTGCGCGGCTTAGTGTATAGCTGTTCGTCCCTATTATGCAACATGCCAGAGGCAGGGCAAGTCACGCCAGGGGGTAAATAAGTACCGCCCGGAGGCGGGCGGCGTCCGGGCGGCGGGCTGGCATGTGAGGCGGTGCGGAGGGGGTCACACCTCGCGTACGTAGGCGAAGGTCATGGGGCGGCGCTGCGTCTGGTTGTAGAACAGCTTCGACAGCGCCTCCTGGATCTCGTTGGCGAGGTTGCCGTTCGAGCGCGAGGCGACCATCTCCTCGATCAGCCGCCGCGCGCCATCGATCAGATCGCTGGCGTCCCGCAGGTAGACGAAGCCGCGCGAGATGATCTCCGGCTCCTCGATAAGCTGGCCGGTGTCCTGGTCGATCAGCACGATCGCGATCACGAAGCCGTCACGCGCCAGGATCTCGCGGTCGCGCATGACGATCGGGCCGACGTCGCCAACGCCCGCGCCGTCCACGAAGACGTACCCGCCCGGCACGCGCTCGCCGGTCCACATGCGGTCCGGCGTGAGCAGGATCTCCATGCCGTTCTCCACCACGCACGTGTTCTCCGGCGGGATGCCCAACTCCTGTGCGATCTTGGCGTGCATGGTCAGGTGGCGCAGCTCGCCGTGCACCGGGATGAAAAACTTCGGCTTGGTCAGGTGGATCAGCAGCTTCAACTCCTCCTGGCTGGCGTGGCCGGAGACGTGCACCGGCGCGATGGCGTCGTAGATCACGTTCGCGCCGCGCTGGATCAGCTTGTTGATCGTGCGCTGCACCAATTCCTCGTTGCCGGGGATCGGGTGAGCCGACATGATCACCGTGTCGCCGGGCAGCAGGTCGAACTGGCGCTGGCTGCCCGCCGCGAGGCGGCCCAGCACGGCGGACGGCTCGCCCTGGGAGCCGGTGACCATGATCACCACCTCACGCGGCGGCAGCTTCTTGGCCTGTTCGATGTTGATCAGGATGTCCTTGGGCAGGTCCAGGTAGCCGAGGCGGGACGCCACCTTGATGTACTCGGTCATGCTGTACCCGGCCACGGCCATCTTGCGCCCGTAGCGCTGTGCCGCGACCGCGGTCTGCTGGATGCGGGAGATCAGCGAGGCGAAGGTGGCGACGATGATGCGGCCCTGCGCTTCGCGGAAGACGCTGTCAAACCCGGCGTCGATGATCGCCTCCGACGGCGTCCAACCGGGCCGGTCGGCGTTGGTGCTGTCCGAGAGCAGGGCCAGCACCCCCCGGCTGGAAAACTCCGCAAGCTTGGCGTAGTCCGGCGGCCAGCCGTCCACCGGCGTGTGGTCGAACTTGAAGTCGCCCGAATGGACCACAAGCCCCACCGGCGTGTCGATGCCGAGGCCGACCGAATCCGGGATGCTGTGGCAGACGTGGAACGTCTCGACGCTGAACGGACCCAACTCCAACACGTCTCCGGCCTGGAAGACGTGCAGCGGGTGATCCTCATGCCCGCGCTGCATCATCTTGACCTCAAGCAGCCCGGCGGTGAGCGGGGTGGCGTATACCGGCGCGTTGATCTGGTCCAACACATGCGCGATGGCGCCCGTGTGGTCCTCGTGGCCGTGCGTGATCACGATGCCGTGAATGAGCAGCTCGTCCTGCCGCTCCACCAGGTAGCGGAAGTCGGGGATGATGTAGTCGATGCCGAGCATGTCGTTCTCGGGGAACATGATGCCGGTATCCACGATGATGCCCTCGTTCTCGTACTCGAAGAGGGTCATGTTTTTGCCGATCTCGCCCAGCCCTCCGAGCGGGATGATGCGGAGCGGCGAGGGTTGTTGTGCCATACACAAATTCCTCCAGGGACGCACGGCGTCCCTCGACTGAGACAGCTTCCGGTTCATCTCAAGCAGCATCCCGGCCGGATGCTGCGAAGAGTCAGGGAAATAGCAGCCCTGGCGAACCACAGGGGATCCCGCCCTGGCGCCGGGTCGGCGCAGCAGACGGCGGCAGACAGCCCTGAGTCGCCGGTTGACGCGATGTCACTGCTAGGCGAGGGTCAAGCGCGAGGCAAACTACGAAGGTCCACGAGGACCGCGCGTGATGGGTAGGGTGGGCGGGGGCGGACACGGGTCTGCCACCCGCCGAACATACTACACGCCGTTCGTGGTGCCGGAACGGGCAGCGCGGGGCGGCCACGCCTCAGGTCAGGGCGCCGCCCATGCCGTGCTCCGGCGAACCTATTCTTGCTGCACGCACACGGCGTACACCTTGCGCCGCGTCGCCTCCAACTGAAAGGTGACTGCCGCGCCTCGACGTAGCCTCCGCACGCCTTCCCCACGAATTGACGAATAGCGCACGGCTACTTCGCGTCCGTCGGGCAACTCAATTATACCAACACCGTAACACGGGTTATATGCCTTGACGATGCCCTGATAGCGTTGGGGTTCGATGGTGGCTGCCATAAACGGTACACTACCTTATCCTGAATGAACTGAGTTCGGCCCGAATCCTGTATACCATGTCGGAGTCGGCCGCCCGATTAAATAACGTAAATGAACAGTTAAAGTCGTGTGCGACGTTCAGATTGTGATGTTATACAGCAAAAAGTTGGAGCACACAACTAAGTAGTATATCAGAAAAACCGCGTTGGGAGGCGAAATTTGACGCTCCAGAATTATTTTTATTGATTTTATTAATAATTATGAGTTTTATGTGCCCCAAACCGGAAGTGATGCTCCAGGCCACAAAACAGCAAATAGTTCAATGACAGATGATTGGTTTGCCCGGTGAAATCGAGTACAATGAGGATCTAAAGTTGGCCTGTTTGCTGGCAAGTGGGTTTATCGTCCGACTGCCTGTTTAAGATCCCAAGGGGGCTTCATGCAACCAACCTACTCACCCAGTCTGGCTCCTGAGGAGTTCACCTCTGATGGCCACGTTCCTGTCGATATCATCAAAGTCTCCGCCCGCTCGCGTTCGACCGCGGTCGCCGGGGCGATCGCCGGTGTCGTGCGCGAGCACCAGCGTGCCGAGGTGCAGGCTATCGGCGCGGGGGCCGTCAACCAGGCGGTGAAAGCCGTTGCCATCGCGCGGGGATATCTCGCCGAGGATCAGATCGACGTGATCGTGATCCCGTTTTTCACCGAGGTCGTGATCGACGACCAGGAGCGCACCGCTGTGCGTATGATCGTCGAGCCTCGTTAGGGCCGCGTCACGGGCCGAAACCTATTAACACGGCCGTTGGGGCGCCCGGCGGCCGTGTATCGCTCCAGACGTTCAGTCGTCGCGCTTGGCGAGCGCCTCCAACGCAGCTACGTCGTGCAGCAGCAGGCGGCGCGTCCCCGTCAGGCCGATCAGCCCCTGGCAACTCCACTCGTGCAACATGCCAGACACCCATTCCTCGCTCGCGCCGATGGCTACGGCCACATCCTTGATGCGCAGCGCCGACGTGACCAGCCCGCTCTCGATCCGCCCGTCGTGCTCGGCCAGGAACAGCAGCACGTTCGCGAGACGCTGCACGCTGTCCGACTCGATCGTCGGCGGGGCCTGCGGCTCGTCCGGTTGGACGTTCGCGTTCAGATAGTCGATCAGGCGCAGGGTGAGTGCAACCTGCTCCTGGATCCAGCTCTCGATGCCCGCGCGGTCGAGGACGAGCAGTTCGCTGTCCCGCACGGCCTCGGCGGTCGCGCTGTGCGGCGCGCCGTGCGCCCCCGGCGATTCCCCGAAGGCGTCCCCGGCGCGTGCTGTGCGGAGCAGAACGTCCTCCGCCTGCCCGGTGCCGCATTTGAGCGAGATGGCGACCTCGCCGGACGCGACGATGTAGAGCACACCACCCGGCTCACCGGCGTAGTAGATCACCTCACCGGCAGGCACCGAGACCCGCCGCAGCATCGCGGCGACGGCGGCCCGCTCGGCGTCCGACAGGCCCGCGAACAGGGGGACGGATGACAGATCGATCGAGTTCGCGCCGGACATGGTTCCTCCTTCGTGTAAAAGCGTCTACCCCCGATCTTAGCGGATGTTGGCGCACTTGGGGATGAACGCGCCGGTTTTGGCCGCGCGGCGGGGGCCTCGCGCGCCGGATCTTGGCTATAATGTCGGGTTGTGCCGGACTGCGAGAAACGGATGCGCCCCATTAACCTTCAGACCGCCCGCCCCTCAGACCGCACCGCACGGCGGATGCGCGTCGCCGCCCTGCCGTTGGTTGCCGCGATCCTGCTGCTGGCCTACGCGGCTACGCTCCAGACGCAGATCAACGGCAGCTCCGACGAATACATGGTGGATGTGGGCGAAGTGCAGGTCGCGCTCAACGTGTGGGGCACGATCCACCACACGGGCTACCCGCTGTACGCGATCCTGGGCAACGTCTTCACGGCTCCGTTGCGCGCGTTCGGCATTGAGCCAGCCGCCGCCGCGAGCCTCTTCTCGACTGCGTGGGGCGTCGTGGCGCTGGGTGGTTTCGGACTGCTGGTCTGGCGCCTGACCGGACGCCCGGCCCTGATGGCGCTGGGCGTGCTGCTCCTGGGGCTGGCGCGCTCGATCTGGATCCACCACGTCATCGCGGAGGTGTACAGCATGAGCCTGGCGCTGACGGTGCTCATGCTGCTGGTGGTGCTGTGGCCCGCGCCGTGGTCCGGCGCGTGGAGCGCGCGGCGCCGCGTGCTGTGGCTGGCGCTGCTGGGCGGGATCGGCGTGGCGCATCACCGCGCGGTGGCCCTGGTCGCGCCCGGCCTGTTCCTGGCGCTGTGGCCGCACCGCCGCGCGCTGCTTCAGGGCTGGCCGCGCACGCTGGCCGCTGCCGCCGCGCTGTTCCTGCTGGGCTTCCTGCCCTACCTCTACCTGCCGGTGCGTGCGTGGCAGGATGCCGCGTGGGTCTACGGCGAGCCGGGCACGTGGGCCGGTTTCTGGACCGAGTTCACCGGGCGCGAGGCGGACCGCCTCGTGAGGACGCCTGCCGAGGCAACCGGCTACCTGGAGAACGCCGCCCACGCCGTGCGGCTGCTGGTTCGGGAGCTGACGCTCCCCGGCCTGGTGGCGGCGCTGGCCGCGCTCGTCGTCGCGCTTCGCCGGTCGCCCCAGCGCGGCGCGATGCGGGTCGTCGCGCTGGCGGCCCTGGGGCCGCTGCTGTTCAGCATCGCGTACCGGACCGCCGTGCTGCCCGGCGCGATCCTCATGCCGGTCGTGCTGGCGCTGGTCTTCGCGGTGACGCTCGCCGGGGCGTGGCTGCTCGACCGCCGCCCGCGTGCGGAGTGGGGGCTGCTGGCGGCGCTCGGCCTGTGGGCTGTGGCGCTGCTCCTGACGCACTTCGACTGGATCCGCGTCCGCACGACCGATCCGACCGGGCTGGCGGTGATCGAGCGCGTGGGGCGCATCCCACGTGACGCCCCCGCCGCGTTCGCGCTGCCCTGGGGGCCGCGCTACACCGCCGCCGCGTACTCGGTGCTGGTCACGGGCGAGAACGGCGACGTGCGAGCCGTCGATCATAAGGGCGACTACCGGGCCTTGATCGCGGACGGCTACGCGCTGTACACCGAGCCGGAGGCGTTCTACATCTTCCCGCCGGACTGGTGGCGCGAGCGGTTGGGCGGGCTGGCGCTGACGTCCGCCGCGCCGGGCATCATGCGGCTGCGCACGGCTCCGCAGCACGCCGGGCCGGACGACCCGCCCGCCGAGCCGGTGACGCACGGCATCGCGCGGCGCGACGCCTGGCTGACGTGCGACGCGGACGCGATCTACCTGCACATCCTGTGGGAGGCCGCACCCCGCCCCACCGCCGACCTCAGCATCTTCGTGCACCTGACGGGCGAGGACCGCGCGCCCGTGCTGGCGATCGCCGACAGCAGCGCGCCGGTCTATGGCCTCTACCCCTTCACGGCGTGGTCCGCCGGGGAGCAGGTGCGCGACGACTTCATCCTGCCGCGCCTGCCGGGCGGGACCGTCGTGCGAACCGGGCTGTACGAGCAGGACGCGGACGGGTCATTCATCAATTACGGCGAGCTGGCGCTCCCCGTGGCGGACTGTCAGCCTCCCGCCTGGACGCCCTGACGATCCCGGCGGTGCGCCCCCTGCGCGCTACGGGCTGCTCGCGGCCCACAATTCAACCACGCCATCCCGGCGCCCGGCGGCGAGCCAGGTGCCATCCGGGCTGAAGTCGACGTCACTGAATGGCCCGTCGAACCGCGCCCGCTCCGCCGCGTCCGCCACGCTCCACAGGTGCAGGCTTCCGCTGCTCCCCTCGTCGGCGGGGCGGCTGGCGAACGCAACCAGACTGGCGTCGAGGTTAAAGTCCAGCCCGGCGATCTCGTCCGGCGACGACAGGCTGGCGACGAGCGGCGGACCCGACGGCTCGCCCCCCTCGGCGGGGGTGGGGGATGGCGTCGGCGTGACGCCCTCCGGGGTGGGCGGCGGGGCCAGCCGCCACACGCTGACGCCGCCGCCGGTCTCGTCTACGACGGTGAACGCGGCGGCAAGGTGCGTGCCATCGACGCTGAAAGCGAGGTCGGTCGCCATGACCACGCCCTGCGCGGGCAGCGCCAGGGTGGCGACCTCCCGGGGGGCGCGGCCCGCCTCGAAGCCGGTATCGACCAGGAAGGCCGCGATCCACACCACCTGCCCGTCCGCCGTCTCGACGTTGTACCAGTCGCCGGCTTCGTTGGTGCCGAGGATGATCACCATGTCGCCGGAGTAGGCGACGCCCCGAACCGCGTAATCGGTGCTCGGCCCGCTGCGGAGGTTGGCGCTCGGCACGTTGACCACGCCGCTGTTCTCGGCCGTCCCCACGACGCTCCACAGCCCCACCTGCTGGTACGTGCCTAGCGCCAGCACCGGCTCAGTCGGGCTGAAGGCGAGGCTGGTCTTGGTGCTGTAACCGGCCTCAAGCGGGGCGCTCTCGTTGCCGTCGGGGTCCCAGAGATGGACCAGGCCCTGATCCCCGGTTGCGGCGAGCAGCGTGGCGTCGGCATTGAAGGTCACGTCCCCGACGCCTTGCTCGTTGGTGAGGACCATCACCGGCCGCCCGTCGGGCATGCTCCAGACGTAGATCTGCCCATCCGTGCCGAGCGCGGCCAGCCGGGTGCCGTCCGGCGAGAACGCGAGGCTGATCACCGGCCCGTTATGACCACCCAACTCAACGGCCACCGCGCCGCCCGCGACGGTCCACACCACGACGCGGCCCGGGCACGTGAACCGGTCGGCGTCGGGGGCGCAGTCCGCGTAACCACCGGCGGCGATCAGCGTCCCATCCGGGCTGAAGGCGACCGTGTAGACCTCTTGCAGCGCGGACTCCAGGCGCATCACCGCTTCGAGGGTCGCAGCGTTGTCCCCACCGATCACACCGCGCTGACCCTGGGCAGCGGCGCTGCCTGACGCTGCCCCAAGCACAACAGCCACTACAAGCGCAACCACCAATCCTCGCATCTGAACTCCACCCTTCCGATCACGCCGAACGCCCGACCATCAGCCCTGATCGTCCTGACGGTCGTGTTCGAGCGCGGTGAAACGCATAAAGGCTCGCTCCTGGGGACTCATATCGCTGGGATAAACCGTGTCGTCGTAGGCTTCCAGGATGCGATACCCCTCTTTGACATAACTTCGCACCGTATGTGGGCTGAGGCCCATTTCGTCGGCGGCCAGCTCAGCCGACATGCCCTCGACCACGCACAGTTGCAGCGCCTGGCGCACCCGCTCCGGCAGCTCGGCGTACTGGCGCTGGCGGGGCAGGACCGCCGCATGGAACAGCCGCCCGTCGAACTCCTGGTCGAGCGCGGCCTGCACGCCCTCCGAGATGACGAACTCGTGCTCCTGCGCCCACACGATCGCCCACGCGATGCGGATGCGCACGTCGTTGCGCAGCAGGTAGCCGTTGGCGTTCGCGTCCAGCACGGCCCGCAGCGTGTCCAGGTTCAGCTTGCGGTCCAGCACGAGCGTCATGACGTTGGGGATCGTGGCCTCGAGGTGATGGATCACCTCGGCCAGCGCGGCAGGGGTGTTTGCCGCCAGCGCGTCGAGCAGCACGACGTCGGGCCACTCGATCTCGGGGGTTTCGCGGACGTAAGCTGTCACCGCGTCCAGGCTGTCGGCCAGCTTCACGACGCGCGTGCGGCGGTCCCACGCCAGGTAGCTGCTGATCGCCTGTCGTGCGTAGTAGTCGGTATCGAGGACGAGCACCTTCAGGTTGGTCTTGCCGATCATCATCACCTCACGCCAGCGAACCGCAAGCAGGGGGCATTCAGGCCAGCCGATAAACAATCCATAAATAAATCTTTACAACTTCCTCACAGCCGATAAGGAGCGTTTAATGCCCGCTTGCTAGTTTTTATGGTAGCACAGAATGCCGCCACTATCGGGATCTGCTGGAATGTCGCTCACCGCACCGCTACATACGGTTGTCTGCTTGGAGGACGACCTCGACCTGGCCCGCTTGATCGAGGTCACGGTCCAGGCATGGCCCGCCACCGTCTACGTCGCGCATGACGGCGTCCGGGGGCTGAAGCTGATCCGCGAGCACAGACCGGACCTCATCCTGCTCGACCTGGGGCTGCCCGGCCTCAACGGGTGGGAGATCTGCGGCATCCTCAAGTCGGACCCTGAGCTGTGCCAGATCCCGATCGTCGTCCTCACCGCCGTGCCGATCGAAAACCAGGACAGACGGCGGCTGGCCCAGGTGGCGGATTACCTCGTCAAGCCCTTCACGCTGGGGCATCTGCGTCATGCGCTCCAACCGCTCCTGAT
>CAZGLU010000062.1:9306-10696 GCA_964526095.1 uncultured Anaerolineaceae bacterium
CCCCGGCTATCGTCAGGGACAGCGTCTCGTAAGGCGTTTGCGCCAGGGCTTCGGCCAGGGCGTCATCCGCCGCGAAAGCCGCGTCCGGCAGCCGCCGCGCCGCGATCCACGCCGTCAGCGGCCTGTCGAGTGGGAACGGGTCCACGATGACCTGCTGCCCCTCGCGCCGCGTGACGTGCAGCGTTCCCCGGCGCCCATCGGCCAGCGGCACGTCGTCCAGGCGGGTGTCCCGCTCCGGGCCGAGGCAGGCCAGCAGCGAAAGGTAATCCCACACCTGGAGCCGCCGCAGGTTTTCCGCGAGCGCCCCCTCCGCCACGCCCGCGCCATAGTGAGGATGGTCCCGCAAGGACGTGGCGAGCGCATCCTCCCATGCCCGGCGCTCCGCGACGAACGCCGCGATCGCGGCTGCGTCTTCGGCGGTGTCGGTCCCGTTCGCCTGGCGCATGGCATAGAGCGCGGTGCAGTGCAGGCTGGTCAGCAGCCCGGCGTACGGGTTCTGCGCGAACGCGCTGTCGATGCTGCGCTGCCAGATCTGCATGTGCTGGCGCAGCGGCATCTCCATGAAGCTGCGTGGCAGCCCGTCCGGGTTCAGCGTCGGGCGCTGTTCGGCGGGCGGCCAGCCCGCATCGTGGACGGCAGCAACCAGGATCAACTCCTCACGCAGTGGATCGGTTTCCAGGCCGGACCAGTGTGCGGCGATCTGTGCGGCCAGGAAGGCGTGTGCGCCCTGGTGGATCAGCCAGATCGCTCCCGGTTCGTGGCGGCGGATCATTGTTTCGACTTGCTCCCTGTCGTATTGCGTCGTTCGTGCCTTCTCGCCCGCAAGTGTACAATACTGGCGCCAGTTGGCCCAGCCCCACCCTGAGCGGTGGCGCATAGGGCGGCTGCTGGCTGACCGGGTCTCAGAGGAGAGAAGGGCCATGGCTCACCCTCGCGTGCTGATGCTCACGCCCTATCTGCCCTACCCGCCCACGAGCGGGGGGCGCAGCCGGACGTACAACCTGGTGAAGCACCTGTGCCGCGATTACGACATCACGCTGGTGTGCTTCGCGCGCCCTGAGGAAACCCCGCCGGATCTCGCCCCGCTGCACGAGTTGTGCGAGTTGATCGTCGTGCCGCGTCCGTCCAGCCCCAGCACCCTCAAGGCTGCACTGCTCAGCGCCACGTCGCTCAAGCCGGTGACGATGCGGCTGTACCACACCCGTGCGATGGAACAGACCGTGCGGCGCGTGCTGAGCGAGCAGCGCATTGACCTGATCCACGTCGAGTCGTTCTACATGCTGCCGAACCTGCCCCCCGACGTCGCCGCGCCGGTGCTGCTATCCGAACCGGCGATCGATCACGTGGCGTGGTTGCGGCACGCGCAGGTCGCCCAGCGGTGGTACACGCG
>CAZGLU010000063.1:0-4286 GCA_964526095.1 uncultured Anaerolineaceae bacterium
TCACCTCGACGCCGGGATGCCCCAGCAGCAGGCGCAGCAGCTCGCCGCCCGCGTAGCCGGACGCGCCGACCACGCCCACCGCCAGCCGGTCGCCGCCGCTCATGCGGGCACTCCCGCCGTTTCCAGCACGAACTGGGCGATGCGCCGGGGGATGTCCACCCCGGTCGTGTGGATGCTGTTGCGGAACTCCATCGTGTGATTGACCTCGTTAACCAGCAGGCCGCGCTGCGGATCCTCAAACAGGTCGATGGCGAGCACGCCGCCCGCGCCGCCGCTGACGGCCAGCGCCGCCCGGCGGCACAGGTCGTCGATCTCCGGCGTCACGGGGCAGTTGGACGCCTCGCCGCCGCGCGCGGTGTTGGTGATCCAGTGCGGCGCGGTGCGGTAGATGGCGGCGATCGTCTCCGTGCCCACGACGAACGCGCGGATGTCGCGCAGCGGCTTCTCGACGTACTCCTGCACGTAGTAGACGTGGTGGGCGGTGCCGCCGAGCACCTCCTTGTGCTCGATGACCGCCTCCGCCGCGTCCCGATCGTTGACGCGCGCCAGCAGCCGCCCCCACGAGCCGACCGGCGGCTTCAGCACGGCGGGGTAGCCGATCCGCTCGACGGCCTCCAGCGCCGCGTCCGCGCTGAGCGCGATCATCGTGCGAGGCTGGGGCACGCCCGCCGCTTCGAGCGCCAACGACGTGCGGATCTTGTCGGCGCACACGCTGGCCGTGGCATAGCTGTTGATCACGCGGACGCCCGCCGCCTCCAGCAGCAGCGACGCGACCAACCCCGCGCTGGTGCTGATGCTGCGCTCCAGCACCACATCCACGGGCGGCGCGAAGCCGCCCACCTGCGCGGCGATCTCACGCTCGTCGAGGCGCGTCACCGCCACACCGAGGGCCTCGAACGCCTCGAAGAGCAGCTTCTCCTCGACGCGCACCCGGCTGCACAGGACCCCGACGGCCATCATTCGCCCCAATCGTCCATTTCCATCGGCGCGAGGTCCACGGTCAGCGGGTCGAGCGCGATCACTTCCAACTCGGCGCCGCACTCGCCGCACGTCAGGATCTCGCCCTGCATCACGTCGTCGGCCAGGGGGAGCGAGGCCCCACATTCGATACATTCGGTCTGCAACATCGTGTGTATCTCCTTCACATCGAACACCGGACGGAAAAACAAAAAGCGCCTCACCCGGCGATTGGCTCGGGGAGGCGCTTGGATGGTCGAGAAATACCAAGAACGCTACCGGCTAATCGCCGCTAGACGTGGTCTCCTTCTTGCTCTGCTTGGCCAGATCGAGGGTATCAATCTGGGGGATCAAACGGGAACGTTGCTCGTCCATGCTGTGTTTGTGTCTGTTGCGCCGCGCGGCCGCGGCGTGGGTCGGACATTGGACATAAGCATAAAGGCTCCCCGCCGATCCGTCAATGTGACAATTGTACGAAATGCGGCGGAGCGCCCGGCAAGCGGGGCCGAGTTCGCCTGCGCCCCCCGCTTGCCGGGCGTTTGTGCGAACTGCCCAGTGTGGGGCAAGGGCGGGAAGCCACGACCCGGATCAGGTACAATACGCGGCATGGTGACCGACAGGCGGCGGGGAGGCTGACGTGACACGCGATCTGACGGTGGCAGTGATGGCGGGCGGCAAAAGCTCGCGCATGGGGCGCAACAAGGCGTTCGTGACCCTGCGGGGCCGCCCGCTGATCGAGCACGTGCTGGCGCGGGTCGGGGCGCTGGAGAGCGTGGCGGGCACGATCCTGCTCGCCAACGAGCCGGAGCCATATGCCTACCTGGGCCTGCCGACCTACCCCGACCTCATCCCGGACAAGGGCGCGCTGGGCGGGCTGTACACCGCGCTGCACCACAGCCCGACCGAGGCCGTGCTGGCCGTGGCCTGCGACATGCCGTTCATCAACGTCGGGCTGCTGCGCCACCTGGACGGGTTGCGGGCGGAAGCGGGGGGACCATACGACGCCATCGTGCCGCGCGTCGAGGGCTACCCCCAGGGCATGCTGGCGATCTACACGCGGGCGTGCCTGCCCGCCATCCGCCAGCGCATCGACGAGGACCGGCTGAAGCTGCGCGGGTTCCACGACCTCGTGCGCGTGCGGTACGTGGACGAGCCAGAATACCACGCCTACGACCCGCAGGGGCTGTCGTTCTTCAACGTCAACACGCCCGACGAACTGGAGGCCGCTGCACGCCTCGCGGACGAGTCGGGCTAGAGCGCGTTAGACACGGCTTGAGCGCAAAGCAGCGAAAAGCAAACCTCACCCCGCTCGCGTTCGCTCGCTGCCCCTCTCCAATCAAGTTGGAGAGGGGCGAAACGCACCCTTCCGGGGCCTTGTTCCCCTTCCCTCCGCCTGCGTGGGGGAAGGGACAAGGGGATGGGGGCGTAGAGGGTCATAACAGCCTCTAGTGCACGTGCCCGGTCGGGTCCTTGATCACGCCCTGTTCCAGCAGCGGGCGGTCGGCCCCGGCGCGATCCGGCGGTCCCTCCACCTTGCGCAGACGCACCGCCGTCATCTTGTAATCCGGGATCTGGGCGCGCGGGTCGAACTTGTCGATAGTCAGCAGGTTGGCCGCCGCCTCGCGGAAGTGGAACGGCAGGAACACCGTGCCTGCGGGCGAGCGCCCGGTGACCAGCACGCGGCAGACCACGCTGCCCCGCCGCGACGTGACCTCCACCCAGTCACCGGACGTCACGTCCAGCGCCTGCGCGTCACGCGGGTGGACCTCAAGCACCGGCTCCGGAAAGGCCGCGTCCAGGCTGGAGCGGCGGGTCATCGTGCCGCCGTGCCAGTGGTACAGCACGCGCCCGGTCGTCAGGTTGAGCGGGTAATCGTCGTCGGGCAGCTCGCTCTCCATGCTGTACTCGACCACCCAGAACTTGCCCCGCCCGCGCGGGAAGCTCTCCGCGAACAGGTAGGGCGTGCCGGGATGGTCGAGCGACGGACACGGCCAGTGCACGCCGCCCTCGCGCTCCAGCCGTTCATAGGTGATCCCGCCGAACTCCGGCGTGAGCTGGCGCATCTCCTCCCAGATCGCCTCCGGGCCGTCGTAGTCGAAGCCGGCGCTGTGCTCGACGCCCAGGGCGGCCTCCATGCGCTTCGCCAGGTCGCAGATGATGGCCCAATCGGGGCGCGCCTCGCCGGGTAGCGGCAGGGCCGGACGCACGCGCTGCACGCGCCGGTCGCTGTTGGTGAAGGTCCCCGCCTTCTCCGCGAAGCTCGCGGCGGGCAGGATCACATCCGCGAACTCGCCGGTGGCGTTCATCAGGATGTCGATGCACACGATGAAGTCCAGCTTCTCCAGCGCGGCGCGGGCGTGCTCTAAGTTTGGCTCGCTCATCAGCGGGTCCTCACCCAGCACGACCATGCCCCGGATGCCGCGCGTGAACGCGCCGTCGATCATCTCCGTGACGGTCAGGCCCGGCTCCGGCGAGAGGGACGTGCCCCACACACGCTCGAACTTGGCGCGCACGTCCGGGTTGTCCACACGCTGGTACGCGGTGTAGACGTTGGGCAGGCCACCGCTGTCCGAGCAGCCCTGCACGTTGTTCTGCCCGCGCAGGGGGTTGAGGCCCGTCCCTGGCCGCCCGACATGCCCCGTCATCAGCGCGAGGTTGATCAGGCCGAGGGCGTTATCGGTGCCGTGCACGCTCTGGCTGATGCCCATGCCCCAGTAGAACGCCGCGCGCTCCGCCGTGCCGATCATGCGCGCCGCCGAGCGGATGTCGTCCGCCGGGACGCCGCTGATCGCCTCGGCCCATTCGGGCGTGCAGCCTTCCAGCGACTCCACGTACTCGTCAAAGCCCTCGGTGCGGGCGTCGATGAAGTCGCGGTTGATCAAGCCCTCAGTGACGAGCACGTGCGCCATCGCCTGGAACACCGCGACGTCCGTGCCCGGCTTCTGGCGCAGCCACAGCGTCGCGAAGTCGGTCAGCTCGATCTGGCGCGGGTCGATCACGATCAGCCGCGCCCCGCCCTGACGGACCGCCTTCTTCATCGACAGGCTGATGACCGGGTGCGTCTCGGTGGTGTTGCTGCCCGTCACCACAAAGGTATCGAGGTGCTCCATCTCCGCGATGCTGTTGCTCATGGCGCTCGAGCCGATCGCCATCTGCAACGCGGTCACGCTGGCGGCGTGGCACAGCCGCGCGCAGTGATCGATGTTGTTGGTGTGCATCACGGCACGCACCCATTTCTGGAAGACGTAGTTATCCTCGTTGGTGGCCTTGGCCGAGGCGAACGTCGCGATGCTGTCCCCGCCGTGCTCGCGCACCAGGGCGGACAGCCG
>CAZGLU010000063.1:4296-10688 GCA_964526095.1 uncultured Anaerolineaceae bacterium
GCGTGCCCGTCCGCAACTGCTGGCGCACCCTCGCGGAAGTGCCCGCGCGCACCGTCGCGGATCAGCGGCGTCCGCAGGCGATCCGGGTGGGAGGTGTAGTCCGTCCCGAAACGGCCTTTGACGCACAGGTTGCCGTAGTTCGGCGCGGCGTCGAACGGCGCCGCCACGCGGAACACCAGGTCATCTTTGATGTGCAGGTCCATCTGGCAGCCGACACCGCAATAGGGGCAAGTGGTGCGGACCACGCGATCCGGCGCAATGCGGGCTACAGCCTCCATAACGCTCCCATCCTTCTCCAATAAACCGACGCGAAACCCCGGACGGTGGTTGGGTGACTTGTGCGATGCCGGAATTTGCTTTATTTTATAAATCAATAATACTACAATTTGCGTTGATAAAACTGAGCAGCACGCGATTGGGCGCTCTGCCTCACCTCGACACCGCCGCCAGCGACGACCAATCGACCGCTTAGAAAGGCATCATATGGACCCGCAGTCCCTGGACGCGCTGCTCCGCCGCTATCACGGGCGGCGGCGTGATGCCCTGGTACCGGCGCTGTGGGAGGTGCAGGAACGGTACGGGCACATCGGCCCGGACGCGGTCAAGGCGTTATCCCACGTGCTGCGCGTGCCCGAGGCCGAGATCTACGGCGTGATCGGCTTCTACTCGCTCTTCACGACCGACCCCACCCCGCACACAACGATCCGCGTCTGTACCAGCCCGGCGTGCCTGGTTCGCGGCGCGGGCGCGCTGCTTGACGAACTGGACGACGCCACAGCCCAGACGCCGGACGGGGCGACCTGCGTCGAAGCGACCACCTGCCTCGGCCTGTGCAATCACGCCCCGGCGGTGCTGGTCAGCAGCCCAGGGACTGGCCTGCACGCCGTCGCCCCCGCACCCGACGCCGGGACGCTGCTGGCGGGTGGTGGCGCGGTAGCCCCCGACACGCTTCGCGGCGCGAGGCGGCTGCTGGACGTGGCCGACCCCACGCGGGCCGAGACGCTGGCGGAGTACGGCGGCTACGATGCCCTGGCGCGCGCGCTGGCCGAGCTTTCCCCGGAGGGGCTGATCGCGGAGATCGAGCGGGCGGGCCTCGTCGGGCGCGGCGGGGCGGCCTTCCCCACAGCGCGCAAATGGGCGCTAGGACGCGCCTCCGGCATCGAGCCGCGCTATGTGATCGCCAACGCCGACGAGAGCGAGCCGGGCACGTTCAAGGATCGCGTGCTGATGGAGCTGCGTCCCCACCTGCTGATCGAAGGGCTGGCGCTGTGCGGCTACGCGGTCGGCGCGCGGCAGGGCTACATCTTCATCCGGGGCGAGTACCCGGCTGCGACCCGCCGCCTGGAGGCGGCCCTCGCGGAGGCACGCGCCGCCGGTTACCTGGGCGAGCGCATCCTGGGCACAGATTTCACGTTCGAGATCGAGATCCGGCGCGGGGCGGGCGCGTACATCTCCGGCGAGGAAACGGCCCTGTTCGAGACGATGGAGGGGCGGCGCGGCTTCCCGCGCATCAAGCCCCCGTTTCCGACGACACACGGGCTGTTCGGCAAGCCGACGGTGGTCAACAACGTCGAGACGCTGTCCGTCGTGCCGCTGATCGTGCGCTGCGGCGGCGAGTCAATGGACGCGGGCTGCACGGGCGACGAGGCGCGCGTCAAGCTGGTGTGCGTCAGCGGGCACGTCCGTTACCCTGGCGTGTACGAGATCCCACTCGGCACCCGCCTGCGGGATCTGCTGGAGGACCAGTGCGGCGGCGTCGAAGGGGAGCTACAGGCCGTGCTGATGGGCGGCGCGGCGGGCGCCTTCCTGACGCCGGACGAGATCGACGTGGCGATCGACTTCGATACGCTGCGCGCAGCCGGGGCAACGCTGGGGTCCGGCGCGATCATGGTCTTCAACACGACGGTGGACCTGCGCGACGTGCTGCACAGCCTGGCCGAGTTCTTCCAGCATGAAAGCTGCGGCAAGTGCTACCCGTGCCAGCTTGGGACGCAGCGCCAGCTTGAGATCATCGCCCGGTTGGAGGACCCGCTGCCCGGCGACGCCCGGCGCCTGACCGACGTCGGGCTGACCATGCGCGAGGCGTCGCTGTGCGGGCTGGGGCAGACCGCGAGCATGGCGGTGCTGAGCGCCCTGGAGAAGTGGCCGGGCCTGTTCGGGGCCAACGGCCACGGCTGAGGAAGCGACGGAACGGTATGACGGACGGACAACTCACGCTGACGATCGACGGGCAGCCGGTCACCGTGCCGCCGGGGACGACGATCCTGGAGGCGGCGCGGGGGGCGGGCATCGACATCCCCGTGATCTGCTACCACGAGGCGACAACCGCCAACGGCCTGTGCCGCATCTGCGTGGTGGACGTGAACGGCGGGCGCCTGTTGCAGCCCGCGTGTATCACGCCCTGCGCCGAGGGCATGGTCGTCGAGACGCGCAACGCGCGGGTCGAGCGCAGCCGCCGCACGATCCTGGAAATGCTGCAGTCGGCGGTGGACCTCTCGCAGGCGCCCACGATCCAGCCGATGTTGGAGGATTACGGCGCCGACCCCGCCCGCTTCCCCGGCGCGGAGGCGCGGCAGTTCCCCGTACTGGACGACAACCCGTTCTACGTGCGCGACTACAGCCAGTGCGTGCTGTGCTGGCGCTGCGTGCAGGTCTGTGCCGAGGACGCGCAGTACACCTTCGCGCTGCTGCTCGACGGGCGCGGCTACCACACCGAGGTCAGCACCGCGTTCCACGTGCCGATGATGGAGTCACCGTGCGTCTTCTGCGGCCAGTGCACGGGCGTCTGCCCGACCGGGGCGCTCAAGCCCAAGGTCGAATGGGGATTGGAGCAGGGTTGGGACCGCGATCGCATCCGCGAGAGCACACGCCGCCGCTTCAAGCGCCGGGTGAAATTCGACGAGACTTAGCGGGCCGCACCGGCCCAAAACAGGACGGCATATGGCAGCCATTCAGGATTCTTCCCCCGCCGGTACCCAAGCAGCCGGCGCCGTACCGTACCGCTACTGGTCGATCGCAGGCGGCCACGCGACGGCTGTGGACGGCGGCGTGATCGAGGAAACGACGGTCACGATCTTCGTCAACGGGCAGGAGCTGGCGACCCTGATGTGCAGCCCGCTCGACCAGGACGCGCTGGCGCTCGGCTTCCTGTTCAACGAGGGCGTGATCGCCTCGCGCGAGGACGTGCGCCTGGTACGGGTCAACACCAGCCGGGCATCGGTGGACGTGTTCCTGCACCGCGAGCAGGTCCAGCCGCCGCGCCGCATGATCCTGACCTCAGGCTGCGGCGGCGGCGTCACGTTCCAGGACGCGGTCGCAAGCCTGCCCGCGCTCGAGTCCGCGTTCAGCACCACGCCCCAGGCCCTGCTGGACCGGATGCGCGACCTCTACCAGGCCGCCAGCCTGTTCGCCCAGGTGCGCGGCGTGCACACCTCGATCCTCGCCGCACCGGACCGGCTGCTGCTCAGCGCGGAGGACATCGGGCGCCACAACACGCTCGACAAGCTGGCGGGCAAGGCGTTGCAGCAGGCCATCCCGACCCGCGACCGCATCCTGCTGACCAGCGGCCGCGTCAGCACGGAGATGGTGACCAAGGCGCGGCACATGGGCGTGCCGCTGATCGCCAGCCGGACCTCGCCCACAAGCGCCTCGCTGGCGCTGGCGCAGGGCTGGAACATCTGCGTGGTGGGCTACCTGCGCGGGCCGCACCTGCGCGTCTACACGCGCCCGGAACGGCTCGGCCTGCCCGCGCTGTAGCCCCCGGACCTCACCCCCGACCTCACCCCCCGGCCCCCTCTCCAGCCCCGACTGGAGAGGGGGAGAAAAGCCCGTAGGGGCGGGTTTGCAAACCCGCCCTGGGAAACACTGGCACCAACCCACCCCCGGCCTGTCCGGCCCACTCACAGCGCCACCGAGGTCGGGCCGGGGCCGTCCTTCCACAGCAGGAAGCCGCGCCGCACGAACCGGCGCCGCAGGTCCAGCGCCGCGCCGCGCGCCGCGAGGGCACGGGCGCTCGCCTCGAACCACTGCGCCGGTCCCCAGGTCTTGTGCGCCACCGTCTCGCGCGCGGCCTGGATCCACGCGGCCATGAAGTCGTGGATCGCCTCGCCGGGGACCATGCGGTGGATGCAGTTCTTGGGGAGCACCGGCTGGAACGCCGCCGGGTCGAAGCCCGCGCCGAAGTTGGTGCTGAACAGCAGGCCCTCATAGGCCAGCCCGTGCGCGGTGCGGCGCAGCAGGTTGGCGACCCACAGTCGCCCGAACGGGTCGGAGGTGCCCTCAAGCAGCAGGCCGCCCACCAGCATCGAGCGCCCCAGGACGCGCCAGGCGTCCATCACGTCGGCCTCGTCGTACTGGCGCAGCACGTTGAAGGCACGGATGACGCGCGCCGATTCGCCCTCCGCCCGCGGCAGGTTGAAGCCGCCCAGGCGGAACTGCGTCCGGTCGTCAGCGTACGGGGTCGCGCGGGCCACCCGCTCCGGATCGATCTCGACGCCCAGCACGGGCAGATCCGGGTTCGCCGCCCGCAGCCGCGCCGCGCTCTCCAGCGTCGTGAACGGCTCCGCGCCGAAGCCGAGATCGACGTACCAGGCGCGGTCAAACGCCGGGCCGCGCGCCCGGATCAGCGGGCCATCGTACAGCAGCAGGAAGATGTCGGTACGGCGCAGGCGGTTGCGCGCGGTCTTGCCGCGCGTCGGCTGGCCGAGGGGCCGCTCGCGGCGCTTCACCTCAGGCGCGGCCATCCCGCCCGGCGGCACCATCGCCCGGCGCGAACTGGATCACGCCGTACTGCCCGGTGACACGCCAGCCCGCCTGCGTCGCGTCAAGCTGCGCCGTGCGCGCGGGCGGCAGCCCGACCGTCACATCACACTTGATGCTGCGCAATGCCAGCACCGGCGCCGGGAAGTAGCGCATCACGTCGGAGAACGCGACGGCGTCGCCCCACAACGTATCGCCCACCGCACGGCGGTAGTTGACGTCACCCTTGAGGATGACGAGGCGCGCCCGGCTGAACGCCTCACGCAGCGCCGGGGGCATCTCCCACAGGAAGCGCCCGCTGCCCCAGATCCAGTGCGTGGCGAGCCGCAGCCGCCCTACCTCGAAGGCGCGACGCAGCCGCCGGACCAGCGCCGCCGCCGGGCCGCCGCCCGGCTCCAGCGCGTCAAGCACGTGCCAGAAGTCGGCGGCGGTGGTGTCGCTGACGTAGATCGGGTGCGGCTTGACGTGCAGCACGACCGGGCTGCTGCCCTCGGCCAGCAGCAG
Source organism: uncultured Anaerolineaceae bacterium (assembly GCA_964526095.1). GTDB lineage: Bacteria > Chloroflexota > Anaerolineae > Aggregatilineales > Aggregatilineaceae > Aggregatilinea. Next base: position 9,559 of record CAZGLU010000063.1, read on the forward strand.
ATCGACCAGCACGAGATCGAGTGCCAGCTCCGTCCCGGCGTTGTCCACAACGACGTGGATCGCGCCGCCCGCCCGGGCGCCGTCCCCGCCCGTCGAGGTCAGGTAGCGCACGACCGCCTCGCGCTCGTCCACAAGCAGGTCGTCTTCGTCGGCGGCTTCGTCCGCGGCTACGTCGCCTTCGTCCTCATCGTCATCAGCGCCGGCAAACAGCCAATTATGAACGTGATCGGTCACGGCCACCAGCCGATCGTCGTCAATCATCTCCCTGTACGATTCGCTCATCGAGCCGTCACTATGCCCCATGATGTTGTTGATAGCGGGCTGGTCCCGGCAGCCGTCGGCAACGGTTCTGAACATATGCCGCAGTGCGTAGAAGTTGACTCCGTTACGCTTCATTCCCAACCGGCGGAGCAGGTTTCCAAACATGATGGTGACGTTATCGACCCACCCCTTGCCATTCCACGTCACCCACTGCATGCCCTTCTTCGTGATGAACACTAGATTGGCGTCGGCCTTGTCTCGGGGCCTGGGCCGCCTCGCGATCGTCTCTCGCAAAGCTGCAACGGTCTCTGGCCAGAGCTTTGCCCGCCTGGGCATACCCGTCTTGATTCGTGGATAATCGACCCATCCGGCCGCTAAGTCGAGATTTCGCTCCCGAAGCTGGGCCACGTCGGTATTTCCGAAACCGCAGTTCAACGCCAATAAGATCATCGCCCGATGGTGTGGGCGTGCGGCGTTAATGATCGTCCGCAACTGCTCCGGCGTCAGCATCCGCGGTCCCTTTTCGGCGCGGGCCTTGCGAAGCTCCTTCTTCGTCGGCTTGTTGAACTCGGACCCGTAGACGACGGGGCGGTCGATCTTCTGGTTATCGGACGCCCACCGGAAGATGGTGCGAACCAGACCGACATCCCCTTGGATCGATGCCGGGCTCTTGAACGTCCCCGGGCTGGTTGACTTAGACGCCAGGGTGTGCCGCAGCTTGCCGAAGTCCTCGGGGAGTAAATCCGACACCAGCCGGTTCGGCCCGAAGGCGTCAACAATCACGCTGCAAATGAGCTTGTAGCCGTTGAAGGTGCGATGCGTGATCGCCCCGGCTTCCAGATGCCGGAGCTTTGAATTGAGATAGTCGT
>CAZGLU010000064.1:0-2430 GCA_964526095.1 uncultured Anaerolineaceae bacterium
TGCTGCTCGCGGCATGCGGTTCAGAATCGCGGGATGTTGCCGAAGATTTCGTGGACGCCGTCCTCACGGGCGACGTGGAGACCGCGCAGTCCCTCGCCTGCGACTCGTTCAAGGACCGGGCGGCGGCGCTCGCCCAGGAATACGGCACGCTGAACGTGCATGATCGCGACCTGAAGTACGACATTGGCAAGGGCAACAATCAGAACGAGATCATCGTAACCGGCTCGTACAAGATCGGCCCGGAGGATAAGGCCGACGAGATCGAGCTGGCGCATGTGGTCCGCGGGGCCGACGGGGAATCCGTCGATACCCGGATCGTGCTGTGGCTGACGGAAGACGGCGACGAGTGGTGCATTAACGACGACACGCAGTTCGGCGGCGCCGATTCGGCTGTGCCAATGGACGAGGCCGAGAGCCAGGGGGCGCTGGAGCCGGAGCTTGAGGGCGAGCCGGAGCCTGAGGCCACCGAAGACGCCGAGGAGTAGTGTGCGCCTGTGCGGCGCTCTCCGCCGTCTGGCGAACTTGATCGCTCACGCCCGGACCCACATCCGGGCGTTTTTGTTCTCTGCGCCGCGCTGACGAGGGAGGTCGGTCGGCCTGCGGCCTCGGCCAGCACGTCTGGGAGCCGCTTTACTTTCAGAAGGCTTGGGTCAGGCCGTGTCGGGGTCCTTGAGGTCCTTGCACACCTTGATCGCGTGGGCGAGGGCCGCGTCGTAATCCGCGAAGAACGACACGGGCAGGGGGAACGGCTGCGTCGCCTCGATGGCGCCCCGCACCGTGCGATACAGGCCCGCAGGCAGCACGATCACCGTCTGCCGGACCTTGCTGTGACGTACGATCGTGTCGCACGAGCGTTCCGCAAAGTCGAGGGACACGTTGGATAACTCGCGCACGTCAGCGACAGCGACGCATGCCGGTGGGCCGTTCGCTAGCAGCTCGTCGCGTTGCACGCACAGCTTTTCAAAATCAGCGCGTTTGAGGGATCCGGAATAGGTAATAAGCAGGATCGGGAAAGTTTCGTGCCATTGTAAACTTATGGGCATGGTAAGCTTTCCAGGTGAGTACTATTGAGAATATTTGGCGCTTAACGTCTATAATAAGTTATAACTTGGCCGCGTACAAGGGTTCTTGTGGAGAATAACGAATCGGTGGCACAAAAGAGGGGAAACACGGTTTCCCCTCACCCCTCATTTACTGCGGTTGTGTAGCATACCGGTGAGCAGGCGCCCTCCCAGCAGCAGCGCCCCACCGGCGGCAATGGCGCCGCCCAGCGCGAGGCGCTGGACCTTCTCCGGCTCGACGCCCGGCATCACAACCTGCCCGTCCCCGTAGCGGGCGAAGAGCTGGCCCCACTTGGTCGCCAGCGCCGCCTCGACGCGCTTGCGCCCGACGAAGGGATACCAGTAGTAGTTGTGGTAAAGGTCGCTCGCGAAGTAGCTCCACGGCACGATCGGTGAGCGCAGCAGCAGGCCCTCGAAGCCTTTCAGCCAGCCGTGGTAGATCATCTTCTGGCCCTTGCTGGCGAAGGTTTCCTCCTGCACGAAGCCGAAGCGGGTGATGTCCTTCAGATCCATGCCGACGACCTCGATTTCGTCCGGGTCGCCCACACCCAGGCCGCGTTCGTGCCCCAGGCGGATAAAGTCGAGCGTCATCGGGTCGAAGCCTTGCAGGTACGCGCTGATCGCATCGATCGCCACCTGGTCCGCCGAGGCGAGCAGGATGTCCTTCTCGTGGACGCGCATGGCACGCGGGCCAGGGCCGTCCCCGGCGAACGTACCGTCCATCACGGCGAACACGCCGGTGTGGATGTCCTGCTGGATCTGCAGCAGGTCCACGACCGTTTCGTGGATGACGGCGTGCGTCCAGTGGCGCTTGCGGTGCAGCAGCCCGCCGAAGGCGTTCTTCATCGCGCCGGTGATGGTGGTGAAGACGTGCGTCTTCACCGTCGGCAGGTGGATGATGTTCCGCCCGTAGAAGTCCTTCGGGATGAACACGCCCTCCGGGTAGACGCGGTCCAATACGAGGAACGGTTCCTTCGGCTCGTAGCGCACCCACTCGAACTGCGGCTCGTAGAGGTGCCAGTTGTCGAGGCCGTACTTGTCCGTCACGTAGCGGTGCTTGTTGTTGACCTCGCCCACGCGTGCATTCACCACCACGGTGTCGTTGTGGGCCGCGATCAGGCGCGGGTAGCCCGCCGCCTGAAGCTCCTGGATCACGCCCTCGATCTGCCAGGGCGTGCTGGAACAGGCCGGGTACCAGGTGTCCCAGGAGATGTTGATCTTCAGCAGGGTTTCGCGGTCCTGGGGTAGCGCCGCCTGATAGCCTGCCAGCCGCATGACCTCGCGTACGTCCTCGAGGACCGTCTCAGGCTGCGTGCGGACGATGGCGACCTTGCCTTTTCCGGGGAATTCTGCCATATCCGGCGATCTC
>CAZGLU010000064.1:2440-10655 GCA_964526095.1 uncultured Anaerolineaceae bacterium
GTATACCGTCGTGCCGGGCGGTTGTCGATAGGCCCTTCGTCGCATGAGGCGCCGGGGCGCGCGGGCCGCATCTGGACCATTTGCCGCGCCTCCGTTATGATTACGGCTGGTGAGGGGGTAAGCGCGCGCCTGGATGAAGTGAACCGATATGAGCACACGACCGGCATGGGGACTGCTGTTCTTCGGCGCACTGATCACGCTGGTGCTGCTGTTGTCTCCGCTCTGGCTGGAGCAGGTCGCGCCGTATCTCCAGCAGGAGGAGGACCCCGGCATCTTCCCGGAGGCGTTCTACCAACTGCCCGAAGAAACCCAGGAAATGTACAATACCATGTACGCCAGTAACCGGCAGAAGGCGATCGACTTCGTCGCCGCGCGGCTGGCGGAGCCGGAGATCCTGGACGAGCCGAACCTGCCCGCCACCGACCCGGACCCAGCGAACGTCGAGTTGTTCCTGCGCGGCCCGTTCGTAACGGTGGACGCGATCCGCAGCGCGACGGGCACGGCGAGCCTCTACCGGCTCTCCGACGGGCGCCGCCTGCTGCGCATCGAGGATCTGGATGCCATCGGCGGGCCGGACATGCACGTGCTGCTCACGGCCCATTCCGCGCCACGGTCCCGCGAGGACCTGGACACCGTAGCGCGGTTCGAGCTGGACCTCGGCGCGTTGAAGGCGGTGCAGGGCAATCAGAACTACACCATCGACGACCCGGCCTTCAACTTCGACAACTACACCACGGGCAGCGTCGTGCTCTACTCGGCGCGGTACGACGAGATCTTCAGCTACGCGCCGCTGACGCCGGTGGAGACGCCGTAGCTCCGCCTACGGATTGCCCCGGCACACGCTTTGTACTATAACCAGGACGCGCCGAGCGACCACTATACGAGCGGTCACCAGACGAGCGACCACCATACAAGGCCAAGCAACCCCATGGCACACAACAGTCCGTTTCAGGTCCCACCCTATTCCGCGCTGGCGTCCGTCTACGACCGCGCCGGGTATTCTGACGACGCCCGCATCCTCGTGGAGCGGGTCACGCAGTATGCGTTCGCGGCCCTGAACTGGGCCGGGCGCCGCGTGCTGGACCTGGGCTGCGGCACGGGCCTGACCACGCTGTGGCTGGCCGAACAGGGCTACCGCGTCGGTGCGGTGGACGACAACGCGGCCATGCTGGAGCAGGCCCGGCGGAACGCAGCGACAGCGGCGGACCTTCGCGCGGCATCACCGGAGTTCGTGCAGGCCGACCTGCGCACCTTCGAGTCGCCGTTCGGCCCGGCGGATCTGGCCCTGGCCCTGGGCGGCGTGGTGAATGCGTTGCAGAGCCTGCGCGACGTCGATATGGCGCTGGAGCGCGTCTACGCCTCGCTGGCGCCCGGCAAGCCGTTCATCTTCGATGTGCGGACGATCCGCGGGCTGGCCGATCCCGGCGAGGGGGAGCAGCCCGCCGCGTTCGACGACGGCGAGGCGCTGGCGATCACCGTGCAGACCGAGTTCAACTACGAATCACTGAGCAGCGTCCACGCGTACACGATCTGGCAGCGTGAGGGCGAGTTGTGGCGCCGCAGCGATGAGGTTCACCGCGAGCGCGGCTACCCGCTGCAAGCCCTGGCCGCCCTGCTGGACCGTGCCGGTTTCACCGATGTCCACATGCTGACCCCCACGCTTGAGCCGCTCGACCCTCACGCTGAGGTGGGCGGGCGCGCGCTGATCGTCGCGCTGCGTCCGGCGGAGGGGTAGGCGCTATTGTGCGTGTATCGAGCAAAAAGCAGCGTAGAGCCAGACCTCACCCCGCTCGCTTTCGCTCGCTGCCCCTCTCCAACTTGATTGGAGAGGGGCGAATTACATTTATCGGGCCTATCTTCTTGCTATCCGCTTGTGTAGGAGCAGGGGGCCGGGGTGTGGGATATGGAGGCGCGCGGCGGTCAGCGCCGCGTGATGCCCAACCGCTCCATCTCGTAGGCCACCGTTTCGCGCAGACCGTCAATCAACGGGCGTGGGGCGAACCCCAACTCGCGGCGCGCCTTCTCGCTGTTGCCGAGGTACGTGACCCCCGCCAGCGTGCGCAGGGTCTCGGCGCGGTAGGCCTCCGGCAGCGCAGCGGGCATGAACGGCTCCACCAGCCGCATCAGGGCGGCGGCGCCCTTGAGCACGGCGGGCGTGGGCCGCAGGCGTGGCGGCGCGATGCCCGTGACCGGCTCGACGAGCGCCAGCGCGTCGAACAGCGTCGCCACCTGCCCGGCGAGGATGTACGACTCGCCCGGCTTGCCGCGCTCCATGGCGAGGCGGTGCCCCTCGGCGGTGTCCGCGACGTGCGCCCAGCAGAACGCGGTGCCCTGCGGCAGCGCGAACAGGCGCCCGCGCAGGTAATCCTCGATCGTCGCGCCGAGCATACTCGTGTCGCCGGGGCCATAGACCGTGCCCGGCAGCACGATGGTCAGCGGCAGCCCCGCGTGCATCATCGGCTCGGCCACCGTGTAGTGGGCCAGCCACTTGCTGCGCTCGTACTCATTGGTGAACGGCCCCTCGTAGCGGTAGGTTTCGTCGGGGAGCCGCCCGCGCGTATTCGAGAAGACGGCGACGGTGCTGGTGTACACGCCCCTGGGGATGCCCAGCTCGGCCATCATCTCCAGGACGTTGCGCGTGCCCTCGACGTTGACGCGCTCGGCGGCCGCACGTGCCGCGCGTCCGGGGCCGACGTGGTACCAGCCCGCCACGTGGAACACGCCATCGACGCCGGTCATCGGCGCGCGCAGGGTTGCCTTGTCCGTGATGTCGCCGGGCGCGATCGTCACCCCGGCCGCCGCCAGCGGCCCGGCCTTATCCGGCGAGCGGACCAGGGCGACGACCTCGTGCCCTGCCGCGACGAGTTGGCGGGCCAGCTCCCCGCCGATGAAGCCGGTTGCTCCGGTCACGAAGTAACGCATGGGTACATCCTCCTGGTGCAGTGCGCACCTATAAGTGTACCGCAGGCCGGGGTTTGACTCTCCCGTCGGGGCAGGGGCGTCCCGTAGGAGCGGGTTCCCAAACCCGCCCGTTTTGCCATGACCTGAATGAATGAGTCACCGCATCATGGGCGGCTGCCCTTCTTGACAATTCCCGAATAAAATCCCCCTTGCGCCCCCGTCGGTGTGTTGTAGACTATTAAACATCGTATAGATATATAAAAGGTTCAGTAAGGTTCATAACGCACACAAGAGAGTCTGCGTCGGGGCCGGGCTGAGCCGGGGGAGCGGATATGACACATCACAACGGGACACCACCGCTCGCACAGCTTGAGGCGTGGGGCCGCGCGGGCGGCGCGCAGGACGTCGATCGCCTGATGGCCCACCTCGCGCCCGACATGTCGCTGGCGACCTCACGCGCGGTGGACTACGCGCTCGGCCTCGTCGCAACGCGGGAGGGACGCATCCGCCTGCAGCACTACCTGTTCAACGGGGAGCCGGTGCAGCGCAACTACGCCGCGCTCTATTTCAAACGGCACGGCATCACCGACGTGCTGGACGAGGCGGTGCAGGGCGGCTACATCGACGCGGTGCAGGGGTACGCGGAATAGGCGCTGCGGCAAGAAAAAGGGACGGCGGGCTTCCCGGCCCGCCGTTTTGCGCGTTACTTGCCAGCAGCCAACCGGGACGGGGACGCTTCCGGCGGCGTGGCGGACGGCTCCGGCGCGGGATGTGGTGATCAGCACCACCGAGCCGATGATGATCGCGGCGGCGACCAGCGTGCGCGCGGTGACCTCCTCACCGGCCAGCGCCCAGCCCAGGAACAGCGCGACGACCGGGTTGACGTAGGCGTAGGTGGTGGCGCGGGCGGGCGGCACGTGGCGCAGCAGCCAGATGTAGGCCGTGAAGCCGAGCAGCGAGCCGAACAGCACGAGGTAGCCGAAGGCGACCGCCGAACGCGTGGACACGTTCGCCAGGTCCAGGTCCCCCCACTCGCCGGTGACGGTGCCGAGCAGCACCAGCAACGTGCCGCCCGCCAGCATCTCCATGCCCGTCGCCTGTAGCGGCACGCGCGGCAGCGTCGCGCGGCGCGAGTAGAGCGAACCGAGCGACCACGCCAGCGCCGCGACCAGCAGCGCGACCGTGCCCAGCGGGTCGATGGTGGACCCGCCCAGGTCCGACGGGCCGACCAGCAGCACGATCCCGCCCATGCCGACCGCCAGCCCGAACGCGAGCCGCCCACTGGGGCGCAGGCTGCCGAACAGCAGCCAGTCCAGCAGCACGATCCAGAGCGGCGTGGCGCCGATGATCAGGGCGGCCAGGCTGGACGGGACGTATTGCTCGGCCCAGGTCACACCGCCGTTGCCGCCGAGCAGCAGCAGCCCGCCGATGATGGCCGTGTCCCGCCAGTGGATGCGGGCCGGGCGGGGCGCGCCCGTGCTGCGCATCCAGAGGTAGAGGATGGCGCCCGCGATCAGGAAGCGCGCCCCGGCCATCAGGAACGGGGGCAGCGTCTCGATCGCGAAACGGATGCCGAGGTACGTGCCGCCCCAAAACAGGTACACCGCTGCGAACGCGGCGATCACCTGCCAACGGGTCGGGCGGGCGGGTGCAAATGACTGGCTCATGGTCACATCCCCCGAAGCGAATGGCTCCGTATGATAGTGTATCCGATTCAAGGATCGGCTGCTTTGGTGAGAATGCCGGGATGTCAGCAGCGCCCAGCGAGCGGGTCGAAGCGTCCGCGTGTGGCGGATCGCTGCGTCCTATACTACAGATTACGCCCGAACGGGCTGCGTGTCACCTGTCGGCGGGTAGGGTTTTGGAGGGGATCGGGTAGGGGGCTGCGCGGCACAAAGACGACGGGCCGGGGAGAAGACCGGCCCGCCGTTTGTACAGCATACCTTATATATTATAGCCGCCGGGCGCGTCCGCGCGCTGGCGGGATGCGCTCGGCTTACGCTCCGTAGTCGGGCACGGGGCGGCAGCACAACACAAGCTGCTTGGCCGCGCGCACGTCGTCCACCCGGCCAACCGGCGTGGTGTGCGGCGCCTCGTGCAGCAGCTCCGGGTTCTCGCGGGCCTCCTTGGCGATGGTCAGCATGGCCTCGACGAAGGCATCGCACGCCTGCTTGGACTCGGTCTCGGTCGGCTCGATCAGCAGCGCCTCCGGCACGATCAGCGGGAAGTAGTTGGTCGGCGGGTGGATGCCGAAGTCCATCAGCCGCTTGGAGATGTCCAGCGCGTGGATGCCCTCGACGTCCTTCCAACGCCCCTCGCAGACGAACTCGTGCCCGCAGGTGCGGTCGAACGGCATGGGGTAGACGCCCTTGAGCCGCGCGCGGATGTAGTTCGCGTTCAGCACGGCGTGACGCGTCACGTCCCGCAGCCCATCTCCGCCGTTCACAGAGATGTAGGTGAAGGCGCGCACGATCATGCCGAAGTTGCCCCAGAACGCCTTGAGCGGGCCGATGCTCTGCTCCGGCATGGTCAGGCCGTAGAGCGGCGGCTCATCGTCGCTGCCCTCCTCGACGATGCTCGCGATCGGGCCGGGCAGGAACGGCGCCAGCTTCTCGACCACCGCCACCGGGCCGCTGCCGGGGCCGCCGCCGCCGTGCGGCGTGCTGAACGTCTTGTGCAGGTTGTAGTGCATCACGTCGAAGCCCAGATCGCCCGGTTTGGCGATGCCGAGCATGGCGTTCATGTTCGCGCCGTCCATATACATCAGGCCGCCGCAGCCATGAATGATGTCCACGATATCCTGGATGTGGCGCTCGAACACGCCCAGCGTGTTGGGCACCGTGATCATCATGCCAGCCACGTCCTCGCCGCACACCTCGCGCAGTTTGTCGAGGTCCACGTCGCCGTTGGCGTCCGACGTCACCTCGACGACTTGCAGCCCGGCCATCGCCGTCGTGGCGGGATTGGTGCCGTGAGCGCTGTCGGGCACGATGATCTTGGTACGGTGCGGCTCGCCGTTCGCATGGTGATAGGCGCGGATCATCAGGATCCCCGCGAATTCGCCCTGCGCCCCGGCGGCGGGCTGCAGGCTGGCACCCCTCATCCCGCTGATCGCGGCCAGCCATTCCTGAAGCTGGTACATCAGCGCCAGCGCACCCTGCACGGTCGACGGATCCTGCAGCGGGTGGGCCAGCGCAAAACCCGGCAGCCGGGCCATATCCTCGTTGAGCTTGGGATTGTACTTCATGGTGCACGAGCCGAGCGGGTAGAAGCCTTTGTCGATGGCGTAATTGAACTGGCTCAGGCGCAGGAAATGCCGGACCACGTCCATCTCGCTGACTTCCGGAAGATCGAGATCGTCGCGCAGCAGGTCGCCCGGCAGCTCGGCTTCGGGCACGTCCGGCTTGGGCAGGATCGCGCCGGTGCGCCCGGGCGCGCCCAGGTCGTAAATCAGCGGCTCCAACGCGAGAGGCGCGCCGTTCTTTTTAACATTGAGTTCGTCGGTCATCGCATTAATCCTATTTCGCAGCCCTACGAATGGTGGTGATGGTGCGCGTGGTTCTGGATATCGTCCGGGGCCGAGCGCAGGGCTTCGACCAGGGTATCGATCTCGTCCTTGGTGTTCATCTCGGTCACGGCCAGCAGCATCTGGTTCTCGCGCGCGGAATAGTCCCTGGACAAATCGTAACCGCCGATGATGCCCCAGTGCTCCAGCAGCACATCGTTAATCGCGGCGACCGGCTCCGGGCAGGTCACGACGAATTCCTTGAAGAACGGCTTGCTCATGTCCACGCTGTAGCCTTCCAGCGCATCGATCTGCCGGGCCGCATAATGTGCTTTGTGATAGCACAATTCCGCGGCGCGGCGCAGGCCGTGCTTGCCCATCACGCTCATGTAGACGCACGCCGCCAGCGCCATCAGGCCCTGGTTGGTGCAGATGTTGCTGGTCGCCTTCTCGCGGCGGATGTCCTGCTCGCGCGGGCGCAGCGTCATGACGTAGGCGCGGCGGCCGTGCTTGTCCACGGTCTCGCCCACGATGCGGCCCGCGATCTTGCGCACGAGGTGTTCGCGCGTAGCGAAGAAGCCGAGGTACGGGCCGCCGAAGCTCAGCGGGATGCCGAGCGGCTGGCCCTCGCCCACGACGATGTCCGCGCCCAGCTCGCCGGGCGACTTGAACAGCGCGAGCGCGATGGGGTCCACGACCATGCACAGCAGCGCCCCGGCCTCGTGAACCGCGTCGGCCAGGCCGCTGAAGTCCTCGATCTGCCCGAAGAAGTTCGGGTAGCTGACGACCAGCATAGCCGTCTCGTCGTCGAGCATGTCGATCAGGTCGGTCAGGGTGGCGCTGCCCTTGTCCCCGACGAACTTCATGCCGCTGCCCTGGTGATAGGTGCGGGTCACGGCGCGGTACTGCGGGTGGATCCCTGGGCTGAGGATGACCTTGGTGCGCTTGCCCCGGTAGTGCGTGCGGGCGACCGTCACAGCCTCGGCCAGCGAGGTCGCGCCGTCGTAGTGGCTGGCGTTGGCGGCCTGCATCCCGGTCAACTGGACGAGCATGCTCTGGTACTCGAAGATCGCCTGGAGCGTGCCCTGGCTGACCTCGGGCTGGTAGGGGGTGTAGGCGGTGTAGAACTCGCCGCGCATCAGGATGTGGTTCACGGCGCTGGGGATGTAGTGGTTGTAGGCCCCGGCGCCCAGGAATATCGCGTAGTCATTCGCGCTGACGTTGGCACGCGCCAGCCCGCCGATCTCCCAGGCGACCTCCATCTCGCTCTGGCCGTCCGGCAGGTTGAGCGCCGGGAAGCGCTGTTCGTCCGGCACGCGGTCGAACAGGTCTTCCAGCGCTGACACGCCGATCACCTTGAGCATCTCCTCGCGGTCGGCGTCGGTGTGGGGAATATAGGTCATGAAATGCTCCTCAACGATCTAGGGTGGACGGAATGAACGTCGTGAGTCGTGTTCGTGCGATCAGGGTATCCGGCCCCGTCCTTTCACCGCGACTGCGTAGGGGCGGGGCCGTTTCGAGGGCTGCGACCCCCGGTTACGAGCGGGCGGCGCAGTGCTTGGCGTAGGCCGCCGCGTCGAGCAGGTCGTTCAGTTCGGCGGCGTTGTCGAGCTTGATCTCGATGATCCAGCCCGCGCCGAACGGGTCGCTGTTGATCGTCTCCGGCGCGTCGTCGAGCGCGGTGTTCACCGCGATGATCTCGCCGCTGACGGGCGCGTACACGTCCGAGGCGGCCTTCACACTCTCGACCGTTGCGAACGCCTCAGATCGGAAGAGCGTCGTGTAGGGAAAGAGTGTAGGATAGGGTGT
>CAZGLU010000065.1:0-1180 GCA_964526095.1 uncultured Anaerolineaceae bacterium
GACGTGTGCTCTTCCGATCTGGTAGTACACCACGACCGGCGTGCCCGGTTCCGGCAGGTCGGCGGCGATCAGGTCGTTGCGCACCCGGCTGGCCTGCCGCGACAGGACCTTGCCCTGCGGCGTGCGGAAGCGGTACTGCAGGCGGATCGTGAAGTTGCGGTCCATGCCCGTCTCCCCCTTGCAGCGCACGACCTCCCCCCACAACAACTCGCCGCGCCGCCGCGACCGTTTGGCGCTGCGCCGCTGGACCAGCGCCAGGAGCAGCAACAGCAGCACGATCGCGCTCAGCCCGGCGGCGATCCAGGTCAGGCGCGTGCGCTGCGCGGCCTCCGGCGTCTCGACCGAGAGGCGCGCGCGGTCCGGCTGGCCGGGCAGGTACGTGACGGTGACCGGCTGCCCCCGCCCGGTCGACGCGAACGCCTGTGCCGTGATGCGCTGCTCCATGCGATAGATCACCGTCTCGCCGGGCACGACGGTCGTGGGGAAGCGGTAGCTGGCGTAGTAGCGGTGGCTGCCCTCCTCGTCGCCCTCCACATACAGGCGGATGATCTCACCCTCGGTGACGATGCCATCCCGGTCAAGCCGGTATTCCGTGACCCAGCCCGGCAGCACCAGCCCCCAGACGATCCCCGCCAGCAGCGCCACGACGACGGCCAGCATCAGCGCGAACCCGCCGCGCGCCGGGGCGGGCTGCCGGGCCTGGGCGACCAGGAGCCGACCGTTGGCCGGATCGAGCAGGAAGGGCCACAACTGGGGCGCCGGGCGGCTGCGTTCGGGGGCAGGGGCAGGGGCGTCGGACACGGCGCGCGGGGGTGCGGGCGGCGTGATCGGACCCGGCGCGGGGATCGACGGCCCCTGCCGGTTGATCGCGCGCCAGGCCATCTGCCGCACGCCGGGGTGCGGATCGTTCTCGTACAGGTGCTCGAACACACGCATCACCCGCTCGTCATCGGCCATCGCGCTGAGCGCCATGATGCCCTGCTTGCGATCGACGGGATCCTCACTGCGTAGCAGGCGTAAGCTTTCGATGACGTTGGTCTGCGTCTGCTGTTCCCCCATGTCTCACTCCCCCCGCTGTGAGGGTACCTGCTCGATGGACTTACGACCGCGAGCGCATTCCCCTTCGGCGCGTCAGCAGGTCAAGGCGGACTCGGGCACCGGGCTGGCCTCGATCCACCGG
>CAZGLU010000065.1:1190-4668 GCA_964526095.1 uncultured Anaerolineaceae bacterium
TGCGCGACCCCGCCGCGCGACGGGGCGGGCTCCCGGGCCTGGGCGACCAGGAGCCGTACGTTGGCCGGCTGGATGATGTAGGGGCACTACTCGGGCACCGGGCTGGCCTCGATCCACCGGCGTTGAAACTCCTCCAGGTAGGCCCGCGCCACGTCACGGTTGTGGATGATCAAGATGTTCTCGTCATTGCTGTTCGCCGCGCCCTCGGAGAAGTTGAAGGAGCCGGTAACCACGATCTCGTCGTCCAGGATAAAGACCTTGTGGTGCATGGTGTTCGGGTTGCCGTCCTGGCGGACCTGCATCCCGGCACAGAACATCGGCATCGTGAAGCGGCGCTGCACGCTCTCGACCACGCCCATGACGTCCAGTTCGCCCGCCTGGGCGCGCGTGATCATGGGCTGCATCAGGTCGTCACGCGTGAGCACATTCGCCATGAAGCGCACGGTATGTGCCTCATTGAGCAGTTCGGCCAGCCGCGCGGGGAAATCCCGTTGGTTGGACCTGTTGCCCTCCGACTCGAAGAACGTCTCGATGCGCGTGCCGTTGATGACCACGTCCGGGTACCGGATCTCGGCGGGCGAGGTCGGCCCGAACTTCCCGGCAAACAGCTCCTCGAACTCGTCCTCATAGTTGCGGGCGAGCTGGCTGGAGCGGATCAACAGCGCGTTATTGTTGTTATTGTAAAGGCCGTTCGTCGTGATGTTGGTGGAGCCAGTCCACACGTAGAGCCGGTCGATCACGAAGAACTTGTTGTGCATGTACGCGCCGCGATTCCCGTCCGACACGATCGGGATGTCCACGTCCTCAAGCTGGTCGAGGGTGGTATCAGGGCGCTCCAGGCCATGATCACCATCGGTCACGATGCGGATCTGCACGCCACGCTCGTGGGCACGCAGCAGGGCGTCAGTCACCGGCTGGGAGGTCATCTCGAACACGGCGGCGTCGATGCGCTGCTCGGCCCGGTCGATGGCCGCTACCAGCGCGTCTTCAATCGGGGCGCCGATGAAGCGGCTTTCGTCCTGCGTGTTGATCGGGTCGGTGAAGTAAAGCTGGAACCAGCCGCCGTCATAGCCGCCGGGGATGGCGACCAACCCCGTCGTCGGCTCGGCAGGGGCGTCTATGGCCGGCGGCGGGGCCTCTTCCTCGGTGTCCAGCACGTCGATGTCCAGTACATACTGAGCGATCAGCAGGATCACCAAGACGACAACGCCGGTGATGCCACCGATCGTCACGCACCCGGTGTTGGTGTTGCGGGTGCTGCGGCCAGATGAACTTTTACTCATTCGGGTCTCCTCGTCCGGGGAGGCGAGAGGGCGGCGGAACCGGCGCCGTACCGGGCGGCCCAGGGGGCGGCGGCTGCGTGTCGTCGGGCTGGCCGGGCGTGAGCCGCGCGATCAGGTCTTGCACCAGCTCGGCGTTGCTGTGCTGCGCGTGCGTGGCGATCCAGGCCGCGATCTCGTCGTCAGACAGGACCGGCGCATCCGGGCCGTGCAGCTCTCGGCTCAGGTCGTTGATCTTGTTGAACGTCCGGGTCAGCCAGGCGGCGTCCTTTTTGTGGCGATAGGTCACCACCCAGGTGATGCGCGTCATCAGCCGCACCAGGGCGTACGCCTTCTCATCGACCTGTGCCTCGGCCCCGGCGCCCGGCTCCGGCTCCTGGGCGGCCGCTTGCGGAGAGGCCATGCGCGCACCGAGCACGCGCGCCTGCGCCACGCCCCAATCCATCAACGGCAGGGCTTCGTCGTCTCGCAAGCCCTCACGAACGGCGTTGGCATCCGCCAGGGTATCCTCAATGCGCTTGATCCAGGGATTCGGCGCTTCCGGTTCAATCGGGGCCATCGACATACCTCCCGCTCATCTTCGCGACAAGCATAATGCAGAATCATAATTCGCGGTAGCGGAAACCGGCACAGGCATCAGCTCACCGCCCGGCGAGCGCAGTTGACAGCCTCCCTCGTGGGGGTATACTCACTTCCCGTACACGGGGCGCCTATCCCAAACTTACATGAGGGACCTCGAACCGTGAAAGACACCCTTCAGCGAACTTTGCTCCTCACGGCAGCGCTTATCGTGACCCTCATCGGCGCGCAAACGCCCGCCGTCGCGCAGCCGATACCGGGGGCGATCTGCATCTCGACCTTTGCCGACCTCAACGCCAACGGGGTCCGCGACGAGGGCGAGGCGCCGCTGGCCGGGGTCAACACCAACCTCGCCACCGGCGGCGCGATCATCGCCACGCACATCAGCGCGGCGGGCGAGGAGCAGTTCTGCTTCGAGGACCTGCTGCCCGGCGTGTATACCCTGACCTTCACCGACAGCCCGACCTACCACCCCACGACCTCCAGCGAAGGCACGTTCGCCCTGGCAGAAGGGCAGCGCCTGACGATCAACGCATTCGGGGCGGTCCCGGTCGCGGCGGCGGACCTGCGGGCCGCGGTCAGCGCCCAGATCGCCGCCTCCGATCCGGACGAGCCGCTGGAGCCGTCCGAACGGCTGGTGTTCTCCGGCATCGCATCGATGTTCGTCATGCTGTTCATGATCGGCGTCGGCGCGGTGATCCTCGGCGTCATGAGCCGCCGACGCAGACGCCGACGCCGCCCGCCCACCCCCCCCTCTCCCGATTACACGCCCGTCACCTTACGCGGCCCGCGCATAGGCCACAGCCCCGGCGCGGATGCGGCCAGGGCTGCGGCGTTCGATACAGCTCATTTCTGGCACGCGCCTAGCCGGTGATGGGGATCCGGTTGATATCGACGTTGTCCTCCAGGACTACATAGAAGTCGATAACCCATCCCAGCGTGCCGTTGTCGAGGATCTGCCACCACGTGTTCTCCGCGTTACGCCCGACGATCGGCGCCTGCTCGTCGAAGCCCAGTTGGCCCACCACGTCGAAGTTGGTCCCCGGTCCGCTCCGCACGTTGAGGTTGGCACGCGAGGTCAGCGTATAGCCGGTGGGCTGCGGTTGGGGCGGCGCGGGAGGCTGCGGCTGTGGCTGCGCGCCCACGACCGGCAGCGGCTGCTCGTTGTCCAGGCCCACGTAGCGGATGTTCACCCAGCCGTTCAGGCTACCGATGTTCAGCAGGAGCCAGGTGCCCTCCTGGTTGCGGCCCAGGATCGGGTACGTCTCGCCGCGATTGATCTTGGCGATCACATTCGTGCCGCTGGCGCTAGGGGCGTCCCGCACGTTCAGGCGCCACGCCAGCACGGTCGCGGTCGGGCCGTCGGGGACGGGCTGCGGGGGCGTTGTGGGCGCCGGCGTCGGCTGGACGCCCGGCAGCGGGCTGCCGCTCACCGACGAGAAGTTCACGTCCAGGAACGCCCCGGCGAACGCCTCGTAGTACTCGATCACGATGGTATGCTGGCCCGCGCCGACGGTGAACTCAGCGGCGTAGGTCTCGTTGGTGTAGCCGTGCCACTCGTCAAGGATCGGGTTCCCGTTGACGTACACCCGCACGCCGTCGTCGGCGCGCACCGTGAC
>CAZGLU010000065.1:4678-10647 GCA_964526095.1 uncultured Anaerolineaceae bacterium
AACGTCCCGCTCCACCGCGCGGACCAGAAATCAGCAGGCAGGCCGGGCACCGGCGCCCCCGCGCCCCAGTCGTGGGATGGGGTGTTCTCCGCGCGGGTCACGACCGGGTCCCCAGCGAGGGACTGGTTGCCGTAGTACTGCGCGACCCAGGTGCCAAGCTGTGTGCCGGACCCGATCTCGGTGGGGGTTTCGGCCAGGCGGCCCAGGTTGACGAAGATATAGGCCGTCTGTGACAGCTCCTGGTAATCGATCCGGATGTTATGCACGCCGGTCGCCAGGACCGTCGAGACGCGCAGGGTGCGCCCCGGCCTGGGCTGGCTGAACGTGTCGATGATCGGGTGCTCAGCCCGGTCGATGAACAGCCGGACGGCATCGTCCGCGCGGATCACGAACTCGTACGTCCCGGCCTCCACGTAAATATCGGTCGTGAACCGGGCGCTGAACGAATCGGCGCGGATCTCCGGGGCAGGCGAGCCGGTCTCCCAATTGAACGCGATCTCCTCGACCTGTGTCGTGAATGCAGGCGGCCCGGACAGGGTGTTGTTGTTGAAGAACTCCGCCCGCCAGACCGTCCCACCCTGCGCGTCGGCCTCAGGCACAGCCGGGCCGATCAGGCCGGTCACGGCTAGAGTCATGACGACGACGAGCGTCAGCAGCATGCGTCTCATCATATCCACTCCTTGTAACTCACTTTTCCTCTAAAGCCGGTCTTGGTATCGGGCATCGTCGTACAGCCACGATGGATGGTCGGCACTCCTATTATTGTTATTATTGCAGCATGCAAGCACTGTGGACAACTCGACGCAGGCCCGACGATCCGCTGACGCCATCTGGCCGGGAAGGGTCCACCCTCACCCCGGCGCCCGTTTTCGGGTATAATCCCAGACCATGCACGCGACTCGGCTCCACGTTGGTCTCAGCGCACACCTGCTTACGGATGGCGCTTCGTATCGCAGCGCGGGCATCAGCGGCTACATCCGGCACCTGCTCGAAGCCCTGCCTGACGCCGATCCGTCGCTCGTCTACAGCGCCTTCACCGGCCCGCAGGCACAGCTTCCGCCGCGCGCCGGCCTGATCGTGCGGCGCAGCCGGTGGCGAACCGAGTCCCCCTTGCGGCGCATCGTCTGGGAACAGGTCGCGCAGCCGTGGGCCGTGCGCCGGGCGGGCGTCGATCTGCTGCATGCGCTGGCCTTTGCCGGGCCGCTGTTCAGCCGCGTCCCGCAGGTGGTGACGGTCTACGACCTCAGCTTCATCCACTACCCGGACCGGCTGCCCGCCGCGCGCCGCCATTACCTGCGCCTGTTCACGGGCCTCACCTGTCGCCGCGCACGCCGCGTGATCGCCATCTCGGAGAGCACCGCGCAGGACGTCGCCGCCCGGTTCGGGCTGCCGCGCAGCCGCATCGACGTCGCGCTGCCCGGCGTAGACCCGCGCTTCCGCCCGCTGCCCGCCGCTGAGGTCGCGGACTTCCGGCGGCGCAAGGGGCTGCCGGAACGGTTCATGCTGTTCGTCGGCACGCTGGAGCCGCGCAAGAACCTGCCGCTGCTGCTGCGCGCGTATGCGGCGCTCCCGGCGGCGGACCGGGACGCCGTGCACCTCGTCCTCGGCGGGGGCCGGGGCTGGATGGACGGCGCGATCTTTGAGACAATCGAGCGGATGGGCCTGGGCGCGACGGTCCACCTGCCGGGCTATCTTGCCGACAGCGAGCTACCGGCGTGGTACAATGCCGCCGAAGTGTTCGTGTACCCCTCGGTGTTCGAGGGCTTTGGGCTGCCCGTCGTTGAGGCGATGGCGTGCGGCAAGCCGGTCCTGGTGGCGAACACGTCCTCGCTGCCGGAGGCCGCCGGGGACGCGGGCTGCCTCCTGCCGCCGGACGACGAGGCTGCCTGGACGGCGGCGCTGGCGCGTGCGATCCATGACCCCGCCTGGCGCGCGGAAGCGGGCGCACGGGCACAGGCCCATGCCGCACGCTTCACCTGGGCAGCAACCGCTGCGCAGACGGTGGCGAGCTACCGGCGCGCGCTGGCATAACGAGATGGTGGAACGGTAACGGTACATGGAGCGGAACGCCTATCCCTGGCCGCGTGGCTTGCTGCCCGCCCTCGACGTGCTGTGGACGCTCGTGGCATTTTTGATCTCCTATTACCTGCGCTACGAGGTGGAGTTCCTCGAGCCGGTCGATGAGGCGAACGCCGCGCCGTTCACGCCCTACGTGCCCTACGCCCTCATCTTCGCGATCCTGGTGGTCCTGTTCAACCACAACGCCCGGCTGTACCGCGAGCAGCGTGGCCGGACGTGGTGGGAGGAACTGTTCGCCATCACCAACAGCGCCACCAATTCGGCGGTGTTCGTGATGGCCCTGAGCTTCGCGCTGCAACCGCTGGTCTTCTCGCGCCTGCTCGTCATCCAGGCCACGCTCCTGGTCGTCGTGCTGATGGGCGCCTGGCGGCTGGTCCTGCGCGAGATCCAGGCGCGGATGCGGCAGCGCGGGATCGGCATCGAGCGCGTGCTGATCGTCGGCGCGGGGGCGGTGGGCCGCTCCGTCCTCCAGACGATCGTCGCCCGGCCGGACCTCGGCTATCAGGTTGTCGGCTTCGTGGACGACGACCCGGAGCGCAGCTCGACCGGCATCGGGCGCGTCCCGGCGCTCGGCCAGATCAGCAACCTCGCGCGGATCATCGACCAGCAGCACGTCGATACGGTCATCATCACCCTGCCGTGGCACGTCCAGCGCAAGATCGTGGACATCGTGCGCGAGTGCGAGCGAAAGAACGTGCGCGTCCGCACCGTGCCGGACCTGTTCGAGTTGAGCCTGAGCCAGGTGGAAGTCGAGATGCTCGGCGGGGTGCCGCTCCTCAGCATCGGGCACAGCAGCGACCTTCACCCAAGCAGCCGGGTTGCCAAGCGCGCGCTGGACCTCGCGCTGGTGGTGCTCACCCTGCCGTTCGCCGCCCTGCTCATGCTCGGGGTGGCGATCGCCATCAAGCTGGACTCGCCGGGGCCGGTCTTCTTCTCGCAGAAGCGCGTCGGGCTGAACGGCCGGATCTTCACCGTCTACAAGTTCCGCTCGATGGTGACGGACGCCGAAAAGCTGCACTATGAGTTGATGCGCCAGACCGGGGAGGACTTGCGCCATCCCAAGCTCACCAACGATCCGCGCGTCACGCGCGTGGGCCGCTGGATCCGGCGCTTCAGCCTCGACGAGTTGCCGCAGATCTTCAACATCCTCAAGGGGGACATGAGCTGGGTTGGGCCGCGTCCCGCGATCCCGGCGGAGGTTGAGCTGTACGAGCCGTGGCACCGCCAGCGCCTGCACATCATGCCCGGCCTCACGGGGCTGTGGCAGGTCAGCGGGCGCAACGAGGTCCCCTTTGAAGAGATGTGCTTGATGGACATCTACTACATTGAGAATTGGTCCCTGGGGCTGGACCTGCAAATCATCATGCGGACCATCCCCCACGTTTTGCTAGCACATGGAGCATATTAAGTTGGCACGGTCTTTACCCTCTATCCGCGAGCTGGAGCCGGAATGGGCTACACTCCAGAACCTGAACCGGTTCACGCAGCGGTTGATCCAGACCCCCAGTCTCTCCACACAGGAGGGCGACGTCGCCGGGCTGGTGGCCGAGCATCTGCACGCGCTCGGCTTCCCGAACGTCACGGTGAACGCGATGGGCAGCATCATCGCGACGCTCGGCAACGGCAACGGCCCCACGCTGTTGTACGACGCGCACATGGACACCGTCGCGCCCGCCTCGTCGCAGTGGCCGCACCCGCCGTATGAGGGGGTGATCCAGGACGGGATGCTGTACGGCCTCGGTGCGGTGGACATGAAAAGCGCGCTGGCCTGCATGGTCTACGGTGCGGCGGCGCTGCTGCCCTACCAGGACGCGCTGAACGGCACGCTGGTGCTGGCTTTCGTCGTGCAGGAGGAGCCGTGCGAGGGGCTGGCGATCCGCGCCGTGGTGGAGGAGGACGGCATCCGGCCCGACTACGTGCTGCTCGGTGAGCCGACGAACCTCCAGATCAGCCGGGGGCATCGTGGGCGCGTGATGTTCAAGATCGCCACGCACGGCCGGTCGTCGCATGGCAGCCAGCCTTCGCTGGGCCAGAACGCCATCTACGCGGCGGCGCGGCTGGTGTTCAACGTCGAGTTGCTGGCGGATACGCTGCCCCGTGACCCATTCCTGGGGCCGGGCACCATCGCCGTGACGGGGATCGAGAGCCAGGGCGCCAGCCTGAACGCGATCCCGGACCTGTGCAAGCTCTACGTGGACCGCCGCCTGACGCTCGGTGAAACTGTCAACGCGGCGCGCGCGCAGTTGGAAAGCATGATCTCGCGCGAGAACCTGCCCGCGTCCGTCGAGATCACCGTTTACGACGAACCCTCGTATACCGGCGCGGTCCGCACCGCGCGGGAGGCACACCCCGCCTGGGTGCTGGACCGCTCGCACCCGCTGGTCCTGACGCTCAACCAGACGATCCATGCCGTGCGCGGGGCCGCGCCGGAGATCGGGCACTGGCCCTTCTCGACCGATGGGGTGTACACGATGGGCGAGGCCAACATCCCGACGGTGGGGTTCGGCCCCGGCGACCCGAACCTGGCGCACACGCCACATGAGGTCGTGCGCCTGGAGGACCTCAAGATCGCCACGCACGTCTATGCGGGCTTCGCCGCGACGGTGCTGGGCGGGACCGGGCTGCGCTAACCGGGGTGGCTTCCGGCGTGGACGTGCGCGCCGTGGGCGTGGCCGCCGGGCCGCATCGAGCAGTCTCCGTCGTTGAACTCGAATTCGAGCGTGATGTGCTCGATCTCGAGGTCCAGCGCCGCGACCGCCGCCTTGCTCTCCTGCTTGATGCGGGCGATCTCGTCCTGCGGGGTGCCTTCATCCACGACGATATGCGCCGTCAGGACGTGATGCTCGCCGTCGAGCGACCACAGGTGGATGTGATGCGTCGAGCACACCGCGTCGAAGGCTTCAAAACGCGCGCGGATGGCCTCCAGGTTCGCCTCATTAGGGACGGCCTGCAAGAATAACTCCACGACGTTCTTGAGCTTGCCGAGCACGCGGAACAGGATGAACGCCGTGATCCCGATCGACAGCAGCGGATCGAGCACGGGCACGTCGATCACCAGCGAGACCAGGCCGACGACCAGCACCGCCGCCCAGCCGAGCACGTCCTCCAGCAGGTGCACCCCCACCACCTGCGCGTTCGCGGAGCCGCTGCCGCGCAGGCGCAGCGCCGCCGCGCCGTTGACGACGATGCCCAGCGCTGCGAAGGCGATCATGCCGGGCGCGTGGAACTCCTCCGGGGCGAACAGGCGGGGCACGGCCTCCATCAGGATCACCACCGACCCGGCGACAAGCACGATGGCGTTGATCAGCGCGCCGAGCAGCGAAAAGCGCCGGTAGCCGTAGGAGTATTTGTTGTCGCTGCCCCGTTCCGAGTAGTTGGAGAGGAACCAGGCGAGGCCCAGGGAGATGCTGTCCCCCAGGTCGTGCAGCGCGTCGGAGATGATGGCGACGCTGTTGATCGCCAGACCGCCGGCGATCTCGAGCAGCGTAAAGGTGAGGTTGAGGAAAAACGCTACCTTGATGTTCTCGGTATCGCCGTGTAAGTGACTGTGGTGTATGTGACTGTGAGCATGGGCCACGAAACGTTCACCTCTCCAAGCCCGGACATACCCCCCGCATTGTACTCCAGGCGCGCGGGTGCTGCCATGCCGGGAAGGCCCGCCGCCGGGCCGTTGGGTTGGGCGTTCCGCGCCAATCGACCCTTGTCAAACACCCTGCCATATGCTATTATGACGCCACGTCAAGATAAGTGCCTGTAGCTCAGTGGATTAGAGCGCTTGTCTACGGAACAAGAGGCCGAAGGTTCGAATCCTTCCAGGCACGCCACGCAAAAACAGAAGCCGCCGGGAACACCCGGCGGTTTTTTTTGTTCTTCGCGCAAGCCCGCACCTC
>CAZGLU010000066.1:0-10561 GCA_964526095.1 uncultured Anaerolineaceae bacterium
TACACCCTATCCTACACTCTTTCCCTACACGACGCTCTTCCGATCTCCTACACCACTCAGGAGGTTACTTGACGCTACTTGACGCGCACGCCGCCGCTCACGATGGACTCGCGCCGGTAGTCCTTGAGCCACCCGTATCGCAGCGGGTCGTTGATGATCAACTCGTCCAGCGCCCGTGTGTCATAGTAGCGGCGCACGCCTTCGCTGGTCAGCAGCGCGAAGCCGCTGTCATCGCTCCAGTTCGCGCCGCGCTGCTCCAACAGCTCGCGCAGCTCGTCCTTCGCCAGCGCGATACGCGCCTCGATCGTCGCCAACTGCTGCTGGTTCGTGCGGATCAGGTCCACCAGTTCAGCAATACGGCGGTTGAGCGTGTCCTCAGCCACGGCGGCCTGCCTGGTCTCCGTGTTAACCGACGCCATGATGATGTCCTCTCAACCTACACTTCAGGGGTGACCCTCCGGCCATTCGCCCGGCAGGACGGTCAAGGACATTATCCATCAAAAACGTAAAAATGAGGTTAGCGCCGGCATTAGAAGCCTGTAAAATCGCCGCGCGAGGGACGCCCTACCCCGCCTCGGTGGCTTCCAACGCCTCGATCAATTCCGCCTCAAGGCGGCGCAGGTCGGCGGAGAGCAGCGAGATCGACTGGCGCGGGCGCGGCAGGTCGACGTGCAGCTCCTTGACGATGCGGCCCGGCCGCGCGCTGAAGACCAGCACCCGGTCGGCCAGGAAGACCGCCTCCTCCACGTCGTGCGTGATGAACAGGATCGTCTTGCGGAAACGATGCCACACGCCGAGCAGCCAGCGTTGAAGCTCGCGCCGCGTCAGGGCGTCGAGCGCGCCGAACGGCTCATCCAACAGCAGCACCTCGCGGTCGGTGAGGAAGGTCCGCAACAGCGCGGCACGCTGGCGCATCCCGCCGGAGAGCGTATCGGGATAGGCGTTCTCGAAGCCGTCCAGCCCGAACAAGGGCATCAACTCGCGGGCGCGGGCGCGGGCCTCGCGCCGGGGGCGACCGTCCAGCTCCGGGCCGAGGATGACGTTGTTCAGCACGGTGCGCCACGGCAGCAGCAGGTCGCGCTGCGGCATGTAGCCCACCAGCCCGGTGCGGTCGGCGACCGGCTCGCCGTCGATGATGATCTCGCCGCTGTCGGGCCGCGTCAGGCCGGTGATCAGGTTAAAGAGCGTGCTCTTGCCGCTGCCGCTCGGCCCGATGATGGTGATGAACTCGCCGGGACGGGCGCGCAGGCTGACGTCGGCTAACGCCTGCACTGCACGCCCGTCGTCGCGGAAGGTCTTGCTCACGTGGCGCACCTCGAGGCACGGCGCGCCCTCACCGTCCGCTGGCACACGCTCCGTCATGCGTCGCCCTCAGCCGCCGCGTCCGGTACGTCGCCGGGCAGGAACTCGTTGGTGAACGCCGCCTCGGTGTCGATGGCCGCCTCCAGGATGCCGTGCTCGACCAGGAAATCGGTGTAGCCCTGCCAGACTTCGATGCGCTGCTGGCCCCAGCGCGGCGCGTCCGCCTGGAACCGTGGCGCGAGCCACTCCGCCCCCGCGTGCACCAGATCGGCGTCCAGCTCCGGCACGGCCTCCAGCAGCATATCGGCGGCCTCAGCCGGGTGCTCGATGGCATAGGCATAGCCGCGCGCCGTGGCCTGCACGAACGCCGCCACCACGTCCGGCTGCTCCTCGACCATCTCCGGGGCCGCGATCAGGATCGGCGTGTAGTAGTCCGGCACGCAGTCGAAGTAGTCCGCCAGCATGACCGCGTCCAGGTCGACGCCGCTCAACTCCGCCTGCACCCCCTGCACAGCGAAGTAGATCCACGCCAGGTCGATGCGGTCCTGGCGCATCAACTGGATCGCGTCCGCGAAGCCCACGTCGATGTACTCAATGGTGCCCGGCTCGGCACCGTCGCACTCAAGCAGCGTGTCGAGGATCGCCAGCTCCAGGTCCGCCTGGCCGAAACCACCGTAGCGCAGGCCCGCCATGTCCGCCGGGCGGCTGATCGGGTCCTCCTCGGCCAGCGTCACGAAGCCCGACGTGTTGTGCTGGATGATCGCCGCCAGCGAGACGACCGGCGTCCCGCCCGCGATGGCGTAGGTTGCGAACTCCTGGAAGCTCACGCCGAAGTCAGCCACGCCGCTGGCGACCACGGCCTCCACCTGCACGTCGGTCGGCTCCTGGAACGTGACGTCGAGGTTGGCCTCGTCGTAGTAACCGAGCGCCTGCGCGGCATAGAAGCCGAGGTGATTCACGTTCGGCGTCCAGTCGAGCAGCAGCGTGACCTCGGTCCGCTCGTCGGCCTGGGCGAACGACGTCGCGCCGCCCAGGGCGTCCGCGGGTTCGGCGGTCCCGTCACCCTGCGCCGAGACGGGCACGGCCAGCGCCAGCAGCGTGACGAGGGTAAGCAGCGTGATGATGTGTCGTCTGAGGCTCATCGCATGGTCCTCCTTCGCTAACGATCGCTAACGATTCGTCTCACCCGATACGGTCAATAGATCCCCGGCCCGCGCCAGCTATCCCGCCGCGAGGCGTAGTACCAACGCAGCGCGAGCCGCTCCACGATGTTCACGACCAGCACCAACAGCAGGCTGAGCACGGCCGTGACGATGATCGCGACGTAAGCCTGGTCGATGCGAAAGGTGCTGTAGGAACGCTTGAGGAAGACGCCCAGCCCGTGCTGCGCGGTGATGTACTCCCCAAAGATCGCGCCCACCACGCTGTACGTCGCCGCGATGCGCAGCCCGCTGAAGAACGAGGGCATCGCCGCCGGGAGCCGCGCCTTGGTCCACGTCTGGAACGAGGTGGCGCCCATCGCGCGCAGCAACGAGAGCAGCTCCGGGTCGGCGGATTGCAGCCCGGCGAAGGTGTTCAGCGCGACGGGGAAGAAACAGAACAGCACCACCACCGTGATCTTCGGCCCGCTGCCGAACCCGAAGATCAGGATCAGCAGGATAGCCAGCGCGAAGATCGGGATGGTCTGCGAGACGACGAGCACCGGGTACAGCACCCAGCGCAGCACGCGCGAGAAGTCCATCAGCGCCGCGATCCCCACGCCGAGCACGATCGCGATCGACAGCCCGGCCAGCGTCTCCCACATCGTCGTGGGGATGTGCTGCTCCAGCAGCAGCGTTTGATGCTGCCGCCACGCGTCGTAGATCGCCGCCGGGGTCGGCACGATGTCCTCGAACGACAGGTCTTCGACCGCCGCCGCCTCGACGTAAAGCTGCCGGGTGCCGAGCGCAAAGAACAACAGGACGGCGCCCGTCACCAGCGCCAGCACGACCACCCGCACGGCATCCCGCAGCAGCGACGGCACCGCCATCCCACGCCACGTCCCGGCTCGCTCAACGCCCGCCATCACGCCCGCCCCACCGTATGCACCGCGACCAGCAACCCGGCCTTGAAGCTCACACACGCCTCCGGCACCGTGAGCACGTTGCTGACGCCGCGCGCCGGGCCGAACGCCAGCGGCTCGTCCCGCAGGGGGTATTCAAGCCCCTCCGTGGTAATGCCCTCCACGCCCGGCACGAACGGGAGCAGCGAGAGCGTGTCGCCCGGCGCGCCGTGGACCGTATGGCGGCCTGGGCGCAGCAGCCAGAGCGTCTGCCGCCCGCTGACCACCCGCGCATCGATCCCTTCGAGCGCGGGCAGCGCCAGCAGCGCGATGTTCGCCAGCGTCTGATCGATCCGGTCACCCACGGCCCCGATCACGCGCAGCCAGGCGGCCCCGTGCCGGACCGCCGCCAGCAGCGCCAGCTCCAGGTCGATCTCGTCCTTGCGCGCCGGGTAGGGGTTGATCGCCACGCCGCGCGCGCGCAGGTCCTCCACCTCGCCGGGTTCGAGCGAGTCCAGGTCGCCCACGACGAGGTCCGGCACCAGCCCGCATGCAGCCGCCAGCCGCGCGCCGGAGTCCGCCGCGATTACGGTCGCCCCGTCGGCAGCACGCAGCGCCGCCTGCACGGCCGGGCCATCGTTGAGGTCGCCGCCCGCGAACACAAGCGCGCGCAGCCCCGGTTGAGAATCATGGGGAACGGACACAAAAGCCACTCCTGCGGCGCAGTGAGTGGCTCATAGGCTTGGCTCAATGAACGCAACTCCCTACGCCGGCATTATCCGGTTCAGGTTCGATAGGGTCGGCATCGTCTCGTGGATGCGCCTCTCAGCCTGGCTAACCCAAGCTCCCCTGCGGCTCGATCGGTTGTTATCCTGTGTAGAGTGTAGCAAGACCCCGGCCCCGAGGCAAAAGGTGGGGCAGCGGTCAGCCGTTAGCGGTTAGCAGTTAGCCGGGAAGACCCACGTCAGGTCGTGGTGAGGCGACGCAAGAAGGTGTTGAGCATCCGCCGGACCTCCTGAAGATCGTCGTTCAGACGCGCGTAGTCCGCTTCGGGCAGCAGGCCAAGATCGCGGACCAGCAGCAGGTGGTATTCCAGTTCGCTCGCCGATCCCATCGCGATGGAGCAGAACCGCGCGAACTCCGCATCCCCGCTGCGGCCCGCCCCTTCCGCGATGTTGGCCGGGATGGACGCGCACGCACGCCGGATCTAGCTCGTCAGGCCGTATAGCTCGGATTGTGGGAATGACGTCGTCGCGGCGTAAATGGCGAGGGTGAGCCGGTGCGCCTTCTGCCACACTTGCAGGCTCTTGAAATCCCTCATGCGCGCCTCCGTACGTCTGTGCAGCAGCTCGTAGCCACCCGCTAATCGCTAACCGCTAACTGCTAACAGCCCATAGCTGCTCGCTACCGTACCCGGCGCTCCCACTTCTTCTTGATCGCAACCTGCGTGACGTTCGGTAGTTCGAGGAAATCCAGCACGAGGCGGGCGAAGGTGTCGATGCTTTCCAGCATGGGGAAGTGTCGCACGCCCTCCATCCCGATCAGGTGGAAGTTATCGCGGCCCTCCTTCAGGCGCGCGATCATCTCGGAATCGGGGGGCGGCAGGAAGGTGTCGTTCAGGCCGTACACGGCCAGCGCCGGGACGGTCACCCGTGCCAGGTCGCGCAGCGTATCCACCCCGGAGAACGAGGTCACGGAGCGCGCCACGGCCAGCTTGTCGGCCTTGCTCACCTCGACCTGGAGCTTCTCCAGGTCCGCGCCCGCCTCGACGTGCTTCTCCAACAGGGCGAGGGGGTCCAGGCTGTCCAGGTGATCGCGCAGCGGGTTGGGCAGGCTGCCATCACCGGGATCCGGCACGGGGGGCGGGGGCGTGATGGCCGATGGAGCGGGCACGGGCGGCGGGGCGGGCTTCGACGCGCCATCGGACGGCGGCGGGGCAGCGGCGTCACGGGCCGCTTCCAGCCGCGCGTTCATCGCGGGGGTGCGAGACGGGATCGTCTCAGCGCTGGCGGCGCCCGGCCTGGGCAGGGGCGACGAGATCAGCGTCTCGGCAGCCGGGCTGACGGGACGCGATGGCGGCGGTGAAACAGGCGGCGTCGGGGGGATGATCGGCGTGCTCGGTGCGAGCCGGAACAACGGCGGCGAAACGGCCATCATGCGCGGCACGCGATCCGGGTGCTCCAGCGCATACCGCGCCACGATCGCCGCGCCGAGGTCGTGGCCGACCAGCGCCGCCTTGGTGATCCCCAGGCGGTTCATGAACTGGTCCAGCAGGGCCACCTGGGACGCGAAATCGTAGTGCCGTGCGTCCTTGCCCGAATCGCCAAAGCCCCACAGGTCCAGCGCGTAGGTGCGGTACTTCATGCTGACCTGCGACATCGCCGGGACCCAGTAGCGCCACGACCCAAGCCAGCCATGCACGAGGATCACGGGCCTGCCCCGGCCCAGGACCTCGTAATGTATCAGATCGCCTTCGATCGTGATCGCGCTCATGACCGTGTGCCCGCCGGAGGGGGTTAGCTCGCGCCGCCCAGCCCGCCGCTGGGGGCTTCGATCCCGAACTTGGTCAGGATCTCTGCCACGCGCCGGATCAGATAATCCGCGGCGAAAGGCTTGAGGATGTAATCGTAGGCCCCGGCGTCCATGCCGGATTCCACCTCGGACTGCTGCCCCTTGGCGGACAGGAAGACCACGGGGATATGCTTCACGGCGTCCATCGTCTTGAGGACGCGGCACGTCTCGTAGCCGGTCATACGCGGCATGCGCACGTCCATCAGGATCAGGTCCGGCTGCACCTCCTCTACGATCTTCAGGGCATCCACCCCATTGTTGGACTTGACGACGTTATGCCCCGCGAACTTCAACGTAAACTCAATGAGATCGCGGATGTCACGTTCGTCTTCCACTACGAGAATCTTGGCCATTCCACCCTGTCCTCACCCTTAGCTGCCCGGTCAAGCGGCCGTAGACGCTGTTTCCGACTGCTTCACCGGCAGTTCAACGTAAAACGTCGTGCCCACCGCTGGCTCGCTCTCGAACCAGATCCGGCCCCGGTGCATCGTCACGAACTCCCGCACGATGGACAACCCCAACCCGGTGCCGGGCGTGTTCATCACGAGGTCCTGTGTTTCGTCGCCCCGGTTGAACCGCTCGAAGATCAGGTCGCCCACCTCCGGCGGGATGCCGATGCCCGTATCGGAGACGGAGAGCGTCACGCGGGACGTGGCGGTGTCGTACCGCGCGGCGAGGGTAATGCACCCCCCGTCGGGCGTGTAGTTCAAGGCGTTGTCCACAAGGTTCGTCAGAACCTGGGCCATCTTATCACGGTCGCCCCAAAGCGGCAGATGCTCGCCCTCCGGCAGGTCGAGCCGGATCTCCATCTCGCGCTTTTCGTCGGTGCAGCGCCCCTCGGCGTGCTCCAACACCAACTGCATCAACTCTTGCAGGTTCACCTCGCGGAAGCGCAGCTCCACGCGGCCCTGGTCGATGCGCGAGATGTCGAGCAGGTCGTTCACCAGCGTGCTCAGGCGGTCGGCGTTCTGCTTGATCGTTTCCAGGAAATGCTGCTGCTGCTCCGTGATCTCGCCCGCCGCGCCGAGCAACAGCAGGTCCGCGTAGCCCTTGATCGAGGTCATTGGCGTGCGCAGCTCATGCGAGACGGTCGCCACAAACTCGCTCTTGAGGCGGTCCACCTCGACATCCCGCGTGATGTCGCGGAACACCGCCACGGAGCCGAGGAACTGGTCCCCCATCTGGACCGGCGAGAGGCGCATGCTGAAGATGCGGCCATCGTCCATGGTCACACGCTGCTCCAGGAACTCGCCGGGCCGGTACTCCGCGCCGGTGTCGGCCCACCCCGCGACGGTCCGCTGCCAGTGCCGCAGATCGATGCCGACCGCAGCGGCGAACTCGACCAGATCGCGCGCCATCGTGTCGTCGGCGCGCAGCCCCAACATGTGCTCCGCCGTGGAGTTAAAGACGATCACGCGCCCGTCGGCATCGGCCACGACAACGCCATCCGCCACCGAGTCGAGGATGGCGCTGCTCTTGGTCGCCTCGACCTGTTCCTGGCGCAGCATGGCCGCCAGCCGCTCGGCCTGGTCGCGGATCAGCGAGTACAGTTCCGCGTTGTTCATCGCATTGGCGACCTGGTTCGCGGCAGCCGACACGAGGCGCAGGTGGTCGTCGTTGAAAGCGCCCGCACGGTCGCTGTACAGCATCATCACGCCGAGGATCTCGTCGTTCGCCTCGATCAGCGCCACGATAGCCGCCGCCGGATCGTCCGCCATGCCGTTGATCGACGTCCAGCGCGGGTCCTGCTGGACGTTGTGCACGATCAGGCTCTGCTCGTTTTGGATCGCCCACTGCGCCAGCCCCGCGCCGAAGGGGGCGTCGTCCGGCCCTGCGGCGGATTCCTCGCCACCGTAGCGGGCGCGCAGGCGGAGTTGGTTGGCCGAGTCCACAGCCAGGATCGCCGCCTGGGTCGCGCCCACCGCCTCTGCGACCATCATCAGCGCGCGGTCCAGAAGGCGCTCCACGTCCAGGCTGGTCGACAGCTCGGTGGTGATCTGGTACAGCGTGCTGATGTGCTGGCGCTCCTGCTCAAGCTCGGCGGTGCGCTCCTGGACGCGCTGTTCCAGCACTTCGGCCTGCTCTACCGTCTGCTGGAACAGGCGCGCGCTCTGGATCGCCACGCCCAACTGCGAGCCGACGGTGGTCAGAATACGCTGGTCGTTGTGCGTAAACGACAGCACGTCGCCATCATCCCGCACGGCCAGCACGCCGATCAGTTCGTCGGCGGCGTACAGCGGCACGCCCAGGAAACAGCGCGTCGTAGGCGGCAGCGTGGACGTGATCCCCAGGCTGCGCCGGACCTGATCCTGGTGGTCCCCGGCCAGCAGCAGCGGGGCCTGTCGCTGGACGATAAACGAGAATTCGTCGTCGCCCAACGGCTGTGGCGGCAGGTCCAGCGGCTCGTCGTACGCCACGGCCAGCGGGAAGCTCAGCATCCCGCGCTCGCGGTCGAGCAGCGCGACGTAGATCGCCTCGGCTTCGGTCAGGTTCGGCAGTTGGTCGGCCACAACCTGCAACAACTCGTCCAGGCTCGTCGCGGACGAGAGCGCCGCCGACATATCGTTGATGACGTACAGCTCCTCGACCGTGCGCCGCGTCTCGGTCTGGAGGCGCGCGTTCTCGATCGAGATCGCGGCCTGGCTCGCCAGCGTGCGCGCGAGTCGGACATCGTCCGCGCCGAAGTAACGCGCCGGGTCGAGCGTCTCAACCTCGACCAGCCCAATCGCGATCTCGTTGACCACCAGCGGGATCAACATGCGGGCCGCCGCGCCGTGCCGGTGCAGGATCTCCATCTCGCTCGGCGGCACGTCCTCGTCCGTCAGGCGGACGAGCAACAACTCGCGCTCACGCAGCGCCCGCTCGCGCAAGGGGTAATCCGCGACCGAGTACAGCACACCCGGCTGGTCCGGCGGGCTGCCCTCCAGGCGCGCGCTGACGTCGTCGCGCACCTCCAGCCGGTTGTTGACGTCGTCCCACAGGAACACGGTGCAGGCGTCGGCACGCATGGCGCTGAGCATCTGGTTCGTCACGCGGCGGATCACCTCGTTCAGGTCCAGCGTGACGGCCGTCGCCTGCGCCGACTCGAACAGCGTCTCCAGCTCGCGGTTGCGGATGGCGGCCTGCTCGAACAGCGCCGCGTTCTGCACGGCGATCGCGGCCTGGGTGGCGATCGTCTGGGCCAGCTCGATCTGCGCCTCGTTGAACCACCGCTTCTCCCCGACCGCGTCCAGGCGCAGCGTGCCGATCACGTTGCCCCCCACGACGAGCGGCACCATCAGGATGCTCTTGACGTTCTCGGAGCGGATCATCGGCAGCAGGTACGCGCGCTGCGGGTCCGCGTCCAGGTCCTCGATGGCGATCGGGATCAGGGTCTGCCGCATGTCCTCGAAGACGGCATTATCGCGCAGGTCATACACCTCGGACGGCGGCTCATCCCCGCGCGGGTAATGCACGATCACGGTGCCAAGCAGCGTCTCCGGGTTGACCTGCATGGCGGAGCCTTCGGACACGTTCAGCGCGATGGCGGCCTCGCGCAGCGCGATCTCGAAGATGTTCTCGATGTCGAGCGTCTGCGCCAGGGCCAGCGACACGCGGTTGAGCAGCGCCAGCCGCTGCGCCTGCTCGTTGAGCGCGGCGGCGCGGGCGCGCGTCTCCTGGAACAACTGCGCGTTGTCGAGCGCCACGGCGGCCTGGTTGGCGAAGGTCAGGGCAAGCTGCTCGTGCAGGGGCGTGTAGAACCCGGCCTCGCGCTTCTCGACCACCAGCACCCCGACAACGTGG
Organism: uncultured Anaerolineaceae bacterium; assembly: GCA_964526095.1. GTDB lineage: Bacteria > Chloroflexota > Anaerolineae > Aggregatilineales > Aggregatilineaceae > Aggregatilinea. The sequence continues at coordinate 9,698 of CAZGLU010000066.1, forward strand.
CCCTTGCTGACCAGCGGCGCGCCGAGCCAGCTCCCGTAGCCGGAGGCGACGGCGTGGGGGTAGCGCGGGTCGCCGGGCGCCATATCCCCGACGTTCGCCACGCGCCCGCTCTCCGTGATGGTCCGCAGCAGCGGGCTGGCCGCGATCTCGACCGCGATGCCAGCCAGGTCGGCCATGCTGTGCCCCTCGACGTCCTCATAACCGCGCGCGGCCACGATGTGCAGCTCAGGCCGGTCGGCGGCGCGGAGCCACAGCGTCACGCCGTCGAAGGGGATGACGCTGCCCACCGCGTCGAGGATCAGCGCGATCACCTGGTCCGGTTCCAGCGAGGCGGTGATCTGGCTGGAGACTTCGGTCAGGGCGGCCATCTGCACGGCGCGCTGGTTGAGGTCCGCCTCCAACCGGGCGCGTTCGGTGACGTCCTCGACCAGCAGCACGATGCCGGTGACGGTGCGGCCCTCCAGCATCGGGTACACGTAATAGTTGCGGATCGAGCGGCCACCCGCCGGGTCCACACGCTCGACCTCGTATTCGACCTGCGGCTCGCCCGTGCCGAGCACGATGGCGATCGGCGCGCGCAGGAATTCGTTATAGTCGGGCCGGTAATCGAACAGGCGCTGGCCGACGGCGTCGTTCGTCCAGCCGAAGCGCTCCAGCATGTACTGGTTGACGCGCCGCAGCCGCAGGTCGCGGTCCATCACCACGATGCCCTGCTGGATCGATTCGACAACAGCCTGGTTGAAGATCGTCAGGCTGAGCGTCTCGTTATAGAGACGCGCCTTCTCGATCGCCAGCGACGCCTGCCCCGAGATCGTCCCCGCCAGCTCGATCTCGGCCTCGGTGAAGGTGCGCGGCGTGGTGGAG
>CAZGLU010000067.1:0-7813 GCA_964526095.1 uncultured Anaerolineaceae bacterium
ACCCTATCCTACACTCTTTCCCTACACGACGCTCTTCCGATCTCCGACGCGGGCGCGGTCAGCGTCACCGTCGGCGGCTCGTTGTCAACCGTGACCGAGACATACGACGTTTCGAGCGTGTTGTCCGTCCGCACCATCTGCAGGCGCAGTGTGTACACCGCGCCGCTGCTCAGGCCGCTCGTATCCCACGTGCCCAGCACGATGTCGCGGCCCGGCTCGGTGCCGTCCTCTCCGATCTGCGTCCAGACGTCCGGCTGCGTGCCCGCGCCATAATCGAGGCGGTAGTAGGCCAGCGCGTCGTCCTCGACGTTGCCCCGCACCTCCACGGCGCCGCGCACGCGGCTCAGGTACACCGGCGAAATGATCGCAACCGGGCTGGCCGGGGACGCCGCCTCGACGCTGTCGTACTCGGACGGCGGCAGGCGCTGGCCGGTCTCGCGCGCCCAGCCGAGCACCTGCGGCGGATAGTCGAAGAACGGGATGTCCTCCACGCAGTTCGCGGGCGAGGACGTCGTAGCGAGCCGTCCGCTGCACACGTTCACCGCGTACGTCTTCCAATACGTGTCCGTCTGGCGCGGGATGGTATCCACCGACGCCGCCGGATCGACGTAGAACAACTCGCGCTCCTGCGGGCAATGTCGTGTCGGCAGCAGGCCGCTGATCTGGCAGACCACCTGCTCGACAACGGTCGGCGGACGCACCCACGTCTGCACCGGCAGCGCGTCACGGGCGTGCGCGTACTCCATGATCGCGTGCCAGATCGGCGCGGCCCCGGTCTCGCCCGTGACGTCGAGCATCGAGTGATTGTTGTTGTTCCCCACCCACACGCCCGTCACAAGCTGCGGCGTGTAGCCGATGGTCCAGGCGTCGCGGTTATCGTTCGTCGTGCCGGTCTTCACCGCCGCCGGGCGGGAGAGGTCCAGCGGGCTGTTGCGGCCGAAGGCTGGCGCGCGGGCCTCGGCGTCCGCCAGGATGTCGGTCATGATGTAGGCCAGGGCCGGCTCCAGCACCAGCCGGCGCTGGAAGGTCGTCGTCTCCGGGCTGTACTCCCACAGCACGCGCCCATCGGCATCCTCGATGCGCAGCACCGTAGCGGGGTTCAGCGTGCGATAGCCCGGCGCGCCCTGCCCGTCATGCACCGGCGTGCCGACCATCACGCCGCCCTGGTTAAAGACGTTGTAGGCGTAGGTCAGGTCCAGCAGCGAGGTTTCGCCGCTGCCGAGCGCCAGCGCCAGACCGTACCCCTCGATCCGGTTCAGGGAGTTGATGCCGAGGCGGTGCGCAGTGCGCACGATCGGCCCCAGGCCGATGGCCTGCGTGATCTGCACCGGCGGCACGTTGTACGAGTTCGCGAGCGCGTCGCGTACGCTCATGGGGCCGTGATACTGGCGGTCGATGTTGACCGGCGTATATGGCTGGCCGCCGTTATCGAACTCGATCGGCACGTCGTAGGTCATCGTCGCCGCCGTGATGCCGTTCGGGTAGCCGGGCAGCGGCCCCTGCAAGAAGGCGGCGGTGTACACGATGGGCTTGAAGGCGGACGCGGGCTGGCGCTGCGCCAGGGTCGCATTGTAGTTGCCGTCGATGCCCTGGTTCCAGTAATCGACGCTGCCGACCATCGCCAGGATCTCGCCCGTCTCGCCGCGCAGTACGACCACCGCCGCGTTCGTCACCTCGCGGTCGCCGCCGATCAGCCGGGCGTCAAGCCCCGGCAGGTAGTCCGCCGCCACGCACGGCGTCCCGGCGGTGGTGTTAACCGTCACCCCCGGATCGGCGCCGTCAAGCCGCTGGACGTGGCTGCGGGCCACGCACTCGGCCTGAAGCTGGAGGTCCACGTCAAGCGTGGTGTAGATGCGCAGCCCGCCGCGTGTCACCAGGCGCGCGCCCTCCAGCCCGATGTCGTTGAGCAGCGCCTCCGCCTCCGCACGCGCATAGATCGAGAAGTGCGGCGCGGTGATGCTGTAGCGATCCCCGAAGGGGCGCACCGCCAGCGGTTCGGCGGCGACGGCAGCGGCCTCCTCACGGCTGATGTAGCCCTGGTCGGCCATGATGTTGAGCACGATCTCCTGCCGCAGTTTGGCGGAGTCCGGGTTGTCGATGGGGTTTTGTAGCGGGTACTGGGGGATCGCGGCGAGCATCGTCGCCTCCGCCAGCGTCAGGTCACGCGCGGGCTTGCCGAAGTAGAGTTGCGCCGCCGCCTCGACGCCATAGGCGAGGTTGCCGTAGAAATTCGTGTTGACGTACCACTCAAGGATCTGGTCCTTGCTGTACAGCCGCGCGATCTCGGTGGCGAGGATCACCTCTTTGAGCTTGCGGCTTATGCTGATCTCGTTGCGCTCCTCCGGGTCCAGCAAGACGTTGCGCGCAAGCTGCTGCGTGATGGTGCTCGCCCCCTGGATCTGCCCGCCCGTCAGATTGTTCCACAGCGCACGGCCCATGCCCTCCAGGTCGAAGCCGGGGTTCTCGTAGAAGCGCGCATCCTCGATGGCGACGGTCGCATCGAGGAAGTACTGTGGGATGTCGTTGATGCTGACCCAGCGCCGGTCGCCGCCGAGCGGGTCGATCACCTCGTAAATGACGTTTTCGCCCGTCCGGTCATAGAGGACAGTCGTCAGGAAAGCTTCCTCTTCGGCGGCGATGATGTCCTGGGGTGGAGGTAGCTCGCGTGCATAATAGGCGTACGTCGCAAGGCCGATCCCGGCGGCGGCCAGCGTACCGACGACCACCAGCCCGACCAACACCAGCACAACGGCCAACGACCATCGCAGAACGCGGGGGGCGCTCCAACGGTGCTGTGCGCGGCGGCGACGGCGTTGGCGTGCGACGCGAGCAACGTACATATCCGGTGTGTTATCCGTGCCGATCAGAATGTGCTACACTGGTGGCGTTTTTTACGGTCGCCGCGGCGTACTATAGCACGCTCGCGGCGGCGCTGACAAATAAGGTGACGATCTGACGATACTATCTGATCTATCTAAGGTGATGGTCCGGCCGTCGAGGCCATGGAGGGGTCCGGCCCCATGCCCGTAGGCGAGAAACGCTTGTTGATTGTGGATGACGACACGCAGCTTTTGCGTCTGCTGAGGGACGCGTTTGAGGCGGAAAGCTACCAGGTCACCGTGGCTACGGATGCGCCGGACGCCCTCGCCTACATCCAGGCCGCCGGGCTGCCGCACCTGGTCCTGATCGACCTGGATCTGCCGAGCATGCACGGCTACCAGCTAAGCGAGCGGCTGAAGGCGATGGGCGACGTGCCGATCATCTTCATCACCGGCACGGATGACCCCAAGACCATCGCGGACAGCCTGCGCCGCTACGCGGATGATTACGTCATCAAGCCGATCTCCGTCGCCGAGCTGCTCGCCCGCGTCGCCCGCGTCCTGAGTCGCATCGTGGACTTCGGCTACGTGCAGTCGCCGGTGATCCCGATCGACGAGCACTTGCAGGTGGACTTCGGGCGCCGCCGCCTGTTGAAGCATGGCCGCCCGATCCCGCTTACGCCGACGGAGGTCGCCCTGCTGCACGTCCTGATGCGCAACCAGGGCCGCGTTGTCCCCTCGGAAACCCTGATCGCGCGCGTGTGGCCCACCAGCGAGGTCTATGAGGACACCCTGCGCGTCCACGTCCACCGCCTGCGGCGCAAGCTGGAAGAGGACATCCACCGCCCGGCCTACATCCACACCGAGCGCGGCATCGGCTACCGCTTTACCGTGGGCCGGGGCGTGGCGCCCGACCCATCAGCGCCCGCGTGACCGCCCCACCGGACGGACCCTTACAGGCCGATTAAGCATGAAACCACTCTCCGCCCAGCCCCTCCCCGACGCCATCACTGATGAAGATCTGCGGCATTTCCACGCGCTCGTCGCGCTGGCGGCCCGGCGCCCGGACCTTGAGGCCCTGCTCGGCCAGCTTGCCGAGGCGCTCGGCGTGGAGCAGGTCGCGCTGCGCCACCCGGACGCCCCTCCCTTGCCCGCCGATCGGGTCGTCGTCGCGCCGCTGTACGTCGGGCAGGCGTTTTTCGGGGATCTCTATGTCGCCGCGCCGCCGCACGCGGACAGCGTCGAGTTGGCCGCGCGGCTGGCGTTCTTCGCGCCCGCCGTGGCGCTCGCGCTCGGCGCCAGCAGCCCGACGTCCATGCAGTGGCTGGCGACCGTTCAGAGCGAGCGCGACCGGCTGGAGGCCGTGCTGGAGGCGACCAACGACGCCATCCTGGTGATCGACACGGCGGGGCAGATCGTCACCGTCACGCCGCCGTTCGAGGCGTTCACCGGCATCCCACGCTATACCGTGCTGGGCCATCCGGTCGAGACGCTGGCCCAGGCCATCGAGGCGCACCCGGAGCTTCCGCGCACCCTGGCGAACGTGCTGCGCGCCCTGGCCGACAACCAGACCGACAGCCTCGGCGGCGAGCTTGAAACCCACGTGCCGGAGCGCCGCATCCTGACGTGGTACAGCGTGCCGGTCTATTTTCAGGATGGCGGCCTGCTGGGGCGGATCGTGGCCTTCCGCGACGTCACGCGCGAGCGCGACGTGGACCGCCTCAAGACGGAGTTCATCACGCTCGTCTCCCACGAGTTGCGCACCCCGCTGACGTCGGTCAAGGGCTTCAGCGACCTGATCCTTGAGTCCGGCGAGGACCTGCCCGACGACCTGCGCGAATATCTGACCATCATCGCGCTCAACGCCGACCGGCTGGTGACGCTGATCAACGACATCATCGACATCACGCGCATCGAAAACGACCGCGTTGAGCTGCGTCCCACGCTCTGTGCGCTGCCGGAGGTCGTGCAGAACGTCGTCGAGGGTCTCGAACCGATGCTGCGCGAGCGCAGGCACTCGCTGGTGCTCGACGTCCCGCCCGACCTGCCGCCCGTCTGGGCGGACCGCGCGCGCATGGCGCAGATCGTGTCCAACCTGCTCAGCAACGCGATCAAGTACACGCTGGAAGGTGGGCATCTCGCCATCCGCGCGCAGTTCATCCGCTCCACGGACGAGCTGCCGCCCACCGCGCCCAACGACCCGATCGTGCCGTGCGTGCTTGTGGCCGTGGAGGATGACGGCCTCGGCATTGCCTCCGTCGACCGGCCCCACCTGTTCCAGCGGTTCTATCGCGCCACCAACGAGTTGACGCGTCAGATCGGCGGCACCGGCCTGGGGCTGATGATCGTCAAGTCGTTCGTGGAGATGCAGGGCGGGCAGGTCTGGTTCGAGTCCGAACCGGGCCAGGGATCGACGTTCTATTTCACCGTACCCGTGATCGAGGGGAAAACCCTGGACGGAAACTTATATCGTTAAGCTGTCACGCGAAAGGAGCACGCGCCGGTATGGAGCACCTCCGGCGGCGCAGCAAGCATGAGCCGGATCTTGATCGCTGAGGATGAACCCCACATTCTGCTGCTTATCCAGCGCAAGCTTGAGTCCGCCGGTCATGTGGTGCACCCGGTCACCAACGGCACCGACGCCCTCAACGAAGCCTTGCGCGAACGGCCCGACCTGTTGCTGCTCGATATCATGCTGCCCGACATCGAGGGGTTGGACGTCTGCCGCGAGGTCAAGGCGGCCTACGGCGCGGACGCCCCGCCGATCATCCTCATCTCCGCGCTCGGCCAGCAGCCTGACGTCGAGGCAGGCATGGCCGCCGGTGCGGACGATTACATCATCAAGCCGTTTTCGCCCCGCGCCCTGTTGGAGCACGTCGAGCGCGCGCTGCTGCGCTGAGCCGCGCACGGGGGATCTGGCGGCGCAGGGTGACTAATACCGGAGAAAAACCGGCTTTGGTACATTAGCAGTACATTAGAACAGTGGCGGTAATGTGATCCGTAATCTATAGTCGTTAAAATGTAATCACATTTGAGTTGGATATGCTCCCGGCCCAAATCCCGCTTACCCTAGAGCATCTCTTCCCCACCCCGTCCAACTCAAATGTAAGGGACCGCTTCGGCGGTCCTTTTTACATTCCCGTTTACATTCCCGACCGTCACCCGGCCCGCACCTGCACCGTGCCGAGCAGCGCAGCATCCCCGGCCTCCGCGCCATCCTCCGAAACGGGCAGTGGCTCGCCGTCCCCGTACCAATAGACGCGCACGCCCAGGCGGTAGGTGCCGGGGGCGAGGTCGGCGGGCACGTGCAGCCGGTGCGCGTCGTAATACACCTCGCCGGGCTGCCACGCGCTCGTGGGCGCCTCACCCTCCAACGGCGAGCTGTCGTGCTGGGCGACCTGCCGCCCTTCCTCGTCGGTCAGGAAGACGGACACGCTGTAATCGAGCGGCGTGCCCTGTTCGGCGGCCCACCACAGCCCGACCAGCAGCGATTCGCCCCCTGATACGCTCTCCGGAACGTGTGCCTGCCGCAGCGTGAACAGGTCCCCGAAGGCCGCCACCTCGCCGGACGGCAGGCGGTCGTAGCGGTAGCTGTACAGCGGCGTGCCGAGGTGATCGACGGCGGGCGCCGCCGTGCGCTGGAAGCCCGCCCGCGCGATCAGGTCGCCATACTCGTCCAGCGGCCCGTCGCCCCAGTAGATCAGCCAGAAAGCGTCCTGCTCCTCCAGGTAGCCGAGCAGCGTGGGCAGGAATTGCTCGCGGTGCTCGTCGCGCCACTCCCGCAGCGACACGCGCGGCGTGCCCTCGCCCATCTGCCGCTCGACGTAGTACCGCGCCGGGAAGTCGCCCACCCATACGTCCATCAGCACCGGCTCGCCGGGCAGGTGGTAGCGCGTGATGTTGTTCACGACGGCCCGCCAGTCGGGGTAGAAGCGCCGCGCATCGACCGTCGTCAGCCCCACGACGACGATCACCGCCACCAGGAACGCCCGCGCCGTGCGCTCCAGGTTCGCCAGCCCGTGTGCGATCAGCAGCGCGATCGCGGGCACGATCAGGACGAAGTTGCGCTCGGTCAGGAACTGCCGCCGCGCGTTGATCGCCACCGACAGCCCCACCATCACCGCGATCCACAGCGCCGGGTAGAGGTGCGCCCACAGCGGGCGGGTCCGCACGCGCGGCCACCCGCCACCCCGGTAGACCAGCGTCACGAGGCCGAGCAGCAGCAGCCCGCCCATCAGGCCGTAGTGGCTGCCGAGCAACGCCCCCCGCACGGCGCGGTACGTTTCGATGCTGTTCGGGACCGAGTTTTGATAGTACAGCGGGTTGTCCCAGCGCACGCTGTTCTGCTGCAACACGACCGGCAGCCACGGCAGGAAGCCGATCCCCACCGCCGCGAACAGCGCCACGCCCTCGGCCAGCCGCGCGCGCGGGCGGACGCTCGCCAGCAGGTGCAGCCCCTGGGCCAGCAGCAGGAACCCGCCGAGGTAATGCGTGTAGAGCAGGGCGACCGAGCAGAGGACGAACCCGGCGCGGCTCGCCCGCGAGGGGCGGCGCACCCAGCGGACGTAAAACACGCTGGACAGCACGGCCATCGTCGCCAGCAGGGCGTAGTGCCGCACCTCCTGCGAGAGGTCGATGTGCAGGTCGGCCAGAGCCAGCAGCAGCGCCGCGAGCGCTCCACCCGTCGGGCCGAACAGCGCGCGGCCCAGGGGGTAGACCGCCGCCACCGCGACCAGCCCGATCAGGATGCCGAGGTAGCGCGTGGCGAACTCCGTATCCCCCGCCACGTCGCGCCAGAGTCGCAGCAGCACGAAGTACAGCGGCGGGTGCTGGTCGTCCGCCAGCGCCTGCACCACATCACCGACGCCCGGCCCCTCGCTGAGCAGCATCGTCCAGCCCTCGTCCGCCCACAGGCTGCGCACCTCGGCGTCGTGTGTGCGCAGCGCGAAGGCCAGCAGCAGGGCGTCGAGCAGGCTCAGGTACAGGATCGGGAA
>CAZGLU010000067.1:7823-10530 GCA_964526095.1 uncultured Anaerolineaceae bacterium
CGGCGCTCGGTCATCTGTTCCTGGTGTCAGTGTCGGCTCGAGGCGATTGTACCATTCCGGTTTTAAGGGCACGCCGTTGTTGAGCGTTGTTCCAGGTGTCAGGTTCGGCACGAGGCGATTGTACCCCGCTGTACCCCGCGCACAAGCGGGCGCAATCGCCGCCGAAATTTACGGTCTTCACCCCAGCGCCGCGCAAAGCGCACAAAGATTGTGCTATGCTTGTTAAAGCATTGGGTTAGCAGGTGGGCATCATGCTTGTGGGGATGACTGTATGGCGCCGAAACGCGAGGCCCAGACACGCATCTGGTGGAATGGTGACGAGGTTTATTTCCTGGCCTGGACCGACCACGCGCTGCTTTTCCGTTGGAACGAGGCCGTTTGGAACGGGCGCGGCGTGATCCAACTGCCGCGCGGTGCGACACGCCGCCTGTTAAACAAGGGCGTGCTTGTGATCGAGGGCGAGATGCCGGACTGGCTGACCGAAAAGGCGCCGGTCGGGTGCCCGACACGCGCGCGGCCGGTGCCGCCCCCGCGCCCCATCCCGCCACCGGAACGGCCCGCCCCCACGCCGCCCAAAGCCGACCTGCGGAGCATCGTGCTGCGCGTCATCCGCAGGCTGACCGGCGAGCCGCCCGACCCGCTCAGAACAGGCTGAGCTGCTGCACCGGGCGCCGCCCGTCCAGCAGCACGTACGGCGCCGCGCGGGCCACGTTAACCACGCCCGCCGCCCGCAGCGCGGCCAGTTCGCGCAGCTTACCCTCCCGCCGCGCCGCAATGATCCGCCGCGCGCCCGTCACGCCGATGCCCGGCACGCGCATCAATTCCCGCTCCGACGCCGTGTTGACCTCCACCGGCGCGTGGGCCAGGTTCGCCTCCGCCCAGGCCAGCTTCGGATCGCGCTCCAGCGGCAGGTCGCCCTCCCCGCTGAACGGCAGTTCCTCGACGTCAAAGCCGTAATCGCGCAGCAGGTAGCTGGCCTGATACAGCCGCAGTTCGCGCACCGGGTCGGTCGGCGGCGCGTTGTCCAGCGGCGTGTTGGCGACCGGGCTGAACGCGGAGAAGTAGACGCGCGCCAGCTTCAACTGGCGGTACAGGTACGCCGTCGTGCTCAGCAGTTCCACGTCGCGCTCGCCCGCTGGCCCGACGACGAACTGCGTCACGCTGCTGGCCCGCAGGCCGCCGCCGCTTTCCTGGCGAAGCTGCTCGACCCACTCCAGCCGCCGCAGCAGCTCGTCCGCGAACCACTTGCCCGGCGCGAGGCGTTCGAGGCGCGCCTCGTTCGGCGCCTCCAGGTTGATCGAGACGCGGTTGGCGAGCCGCATCGCCGCGCGGATCTGGTCGCGCTCAGCGCCCGGCATGATCTTGAGGTGGATGAAGCCGCGAAAGTGATACTTCTCGCGCAGGATCGCCGCCGTGTCGATGATCTTGTCCTGGCTGGTCACGCCGCCGCGCACGATGCCCGACGACAGGAACAGCCCTTCCACGGCGCGCTTGCGGTACAGCGCCATGAAGCCGCTGGCGATGTCGTCCGGGGCGATCGTGGTGCGGCGCATCTCACCCCGCCCGGCGCGGAAGGGGCAGTAAAAACACCCGCGCTCGCAAGCGGTGGTCGTCATCGTCTTGAGCACGGGCATCTTGCGGTCGCCGGCGGTGACGTGCGCCACACACCCGCTCAGGTCCACCGGCCCGCGCCTGGGCCGGGGGCGCTTTTCATCGCGCGGGGCGTCCCCCACCGGCTCAAACTCCGTCATGCCGCGCGTCGCTTCGAGCAGGTCGTGGCCGTCCATCGTCCAGGCTCCGTCTTCTCGATTATAGTAGTATCAGTATACCGAACTTATGTTCTAGACGCAACTCCGGGGGTGTGGCGGCTGACAACAAAAACGCTCCGGTGTCATCGTGACCCGGAGCGTTCGTTCATTCCGTTACTGGAGGTTGCCGGTCGGCGCGGTCAATCGCCCGTCTCGATCTCGAGCGGCTCGCGCCGCAGCACGATTTCCTCGTCCTCGTCGGCGTCCTCACGCACGCGCCAGATCCGCGTGGCATGGTCGATAAACAGCACGCCGTCCAGGTGGTCGATCTCGTGCTGGAACACGCGCGCCAGCCAGTCCTTCGCCTTGATGCGGATCTCCTTGCCGTCGCGGTCATAGCCGCGCACGGTCACGCTGACGTGGCGCTCGACCTCACCGTAATAGCCGGGGATCGAGAGGCACGCTTCGATGCCGCTCACCATGTCCTTCGAGGCGCGCACGATCTCCGGGTTGATGACGATGTACAGCACACCGGCCTGCTTGCCGTACTCCTTCTTGGATTCCTCGTCATCCGGCAGCCGCACGACGATCACCCGCTGGCTCACCGCAACCTGCGGCGCCGCGAGGCCCACGCCCGGCGCGTCCAGCAGCGTGTCCACCATGTCGTCGATGAGCTTTTGCAGCGCCGGATCCTTGAAGTTCGTGACCTTATACGCCCGCTTGCGCAGGATGGGGTTGTCCGGATAAATGATCTCGCGTACAGCCATGCGGTTTGCATCCTAACCGTGTCGCCTTCGTTGCTCCCGATTGTAGCGGATCGGTCTGCCCCCGTAAAGCGCGGCGTGGTGTTTTGAGGCATTTCTTACGGGCGGCGCGCGTTGAGCTTTCCCGTAAGCTGCGCTATGCTCTAGAGATCGGAAGAGCACACGTCTGAACTCCAGTCACGAGATTCCATCTCG
>CAZGLU010000068.1:0-4479 GCA_964526095.1 uncultured Anaerolineaceae bacterium
CTGACGAAGCGGCGGGCAGACCGGCCCAGGGCGCAGCCTGCCCACCGTATTGCTCAAAGATCGCTTACGGCGTATTCACGGTGATGGTGATGTAGCGCGGGTCGGCCACGCCGTCGGTGCGGATCACGCGCAACTCGTAGGTAGTGGTCTGCGACGGGCACACCTGCCGCGTCCCGACACCGACCACGCCCTCACCCTGGAAGTAGACGGCCTGAATGTGCTCCGTCGCCCAGGAGAAGTTCACACACTCGCCGGGGTTGATCACGGTGCAGTCAACGGTGAAGGAGATCGTCGCCGCAGACGCGGGCAGCGTGGGCGTCATCGGGATGGCGGTCGGCGGCGGCGGCTCCGTCGGGGTCGGCGCGGGGATGAACAGCGCGTTGACCACCGGCACCGTGCTCAGGTCGATGTTCAAGGTGACGAAGGGCGCATACACCCAGCCGGTCGTACCGGCCGCGATCACCTGGAGCCACGAGCTGTCGGGCAGGCGCCCGATGATATCCAGCGGATCGCCCTGCGAGAGCTGGATCAGGATCGGCGCACCCTCGCCGGGGTTCCCACGCAGGTTCAGGCGGGCGCTGTTCACCGTGCCATCCACGGGGGGCGGCGTGGGGCTAGGCGGGACCGGGGTCGCCGCAGGCGCTTCCGGCTCCTCAACGTCGCGGGCGCCCGTGCCAGGGATGCGCTCGTCAAACTCGTCGTTGGTCAACTGTCGGACCATCGCCCCATCGGCGCTGATGGCGAAGACGTCCCAATTGCCGTTCACATCGGAGATGTAAACGAGCCATTCACCGTTGGGCTGCCAGCGCGGCTGGCGGTCCTCCGCCTCGTTGCCGGTCAGCTTCACCAGATCGGTGCCGTCCACGCGCATGACGTAAAGCTCGAAGTCGCCGTCACGGTCGGAGGTAAAGGCAATATACTCGCCATCGGGCGACAGCACCGGCTCAATATCAGTTCCGGGGTCATCGGTGAGCTGGTCAAGCTGCCCCGTTTCGGGGTCCAACACAAAAATGTCGTAATTGCCGAGCCGGTCCGAGGCAAAGACCACCAGGCCCGGCCCTTCCGAGGTAGCCGGTTCGTCGGTCCCGTCGTCCTGCGCCAGGGCTGCGTCGCCCTGCACGGCCCACAACACGCCGCCGACCAGCGCCAGGGCCAGCAGCAAGGATAGCGTCCACCGCACAACTTTCATTACTCGCCTCCTATTCCATGGTACGCTCAGGTATATGTTAACACCCCTCAGGCGGATCTGTCCCGTTCGCGATCGAAGACAAAAATCAGCGTGAGGTCGTTGACGTTGGTGTTGGTCGGGCCGGTCATGAGCAGGTCGCCCACCCGGTCCAGGTAGGGATAGGCGTCGTTGGCGGCCAGCGCCGCCGACGCCGAGAGGCCGAGCGCCTCGCCGCGCGCGACGGTCGTGCCGTCGATCAGGCCGCCCGCCGCGTCGGTGGGTCCGTCGGTGCCATCGGTGGCGAGGGCGGCGACCATGACATCCCCCCACCCCGCCAGCTCAAGCGCCGCCGCAAGGGCCAACTCCTGGTTGCGGCCGCCCATCCCGTCGCCGCGCAGGGTGACGGTCGTCTCGCCGCCGAGGACGAGGCAGGCGGGCGGCGCCACGGGACGGCGGTAGGTCACGACCTCCTTCGCCAGGGCGGCGACGACCCGCGCGACCTCGCGCGCCTCGCCCTCGACGAACGTCGAGAGCAGCAGCGTCTCGAAGCCCAACGCGCGGGCACGCTCGGCGGCGGCCTGGGCGGCGAGGGCGTTGTCCGCCACGATCACGTTGTGAACGCGGGCGAGCACGGGGTCACCGGCCTTCGGCGTGTCCGGGATGCGACCAGCGGCGCCCGCCTCCAGGTGGCGGCGGATGGCGGGCGGGACCTCGTCCGCGATGCCGTAGCGTGCGAGCGCGGCCAGCGCGTCCGCGAAGGTGGTCGGGTCGGGCACGGTCGGGCCGGAGGCGATCACGTCCAGCGGGCTGCCGACTACGTCCGACAGGATCAGCGCGATCACGGTCGCCGGGTGGGCCAGCCGCGCCAGCCCGCCGCCCTTGACCTGCGAGAGGTGCTTGCGCAGCGTGTTGATCGCCTGGATTGGGGCGCCGGAGCGCAGCAGCACGTGGGTGAGCGCCTGGATGTCGGCCAGCGTGACGCCCTCGACGGGTCGCGTCAGCAGGGCGGACCCGCCGCCGGAAAGCAGGCACAGCACGAGGTCGTCCTCACCTGCCGCGCGCAGCAGGTCTACGATCGGGGCGGCGGCGCGCACGCCCGCCTCGTCGGGGACGGGGTGGCCCGCCTCCGCGAGGCGGATCGTGGTCGTGGGCAGGGTGTGGCCGGTCTTCACCGTGACGTAGCCGCCCGTGAGGCGATCGCCGAGCAGCGCCTCGACCGCCTGGGCCATCGCAGCCCCGGCCTTGCCTGCGCCGACCGCCCACACGTGCCGGTAGCGGGTCAGGTCGTACGTGCGGCCCGCGACGTGCAGCAGGTCGCCGTCACGGCGCACGGCACGCCGGATCGCGGCGGCGGGGTCGGCGGCGTCGAGCGCGGCCTCCAGCACGGCGAGGGCCTGGGCGCGGCGGGGGTCGCCGGTGGGGTCGGGTTTTTGAAAACGAGACATGGGGGCCTTCTCCGGGGCAAGTAGTGTATAGTTGAAGCAGGCGCAACCGCCGGTTATTCTACCCGATGAACCGGGGTTGTGGGCGGTCGGAGTGCGGCGAGGCGAACCCGCCGCGCGCATCCCGTGGAGCAGCGAAGCGCATGAAACCCTCACACTGGATCAGGCAAGCGGCGTGCGGGGCGCTGGTCGCCGGGCTGGCGCTCGCAGGGGGCGCAGTCGGGCATGGCCGGGCGCAGGCCCCAACGCCCCCGGCAGATGCGGGGCGGATCGCGTTCGTCTCGACGCAGGACGGCAACCCGGAACTGTACGTGATGGGCGCCGACGGGAGCGACCTGCGGCGCCTGACGGACACGCCGGGGCCGGAGCGCGACGCGGTGTGGTCGCCGGACGGGACGCGGATCGCGTTCGTGACGGACACCGGGCCGGGACAGAGCGCGCTATCGATTGTGGAGGTAGGGACGGGCGAGATCCGTGAGGTGTTCGCGCCGGTCGGACGGCTTGCGCACGTGGCGTGGTCGCCCGATGGGACACGGCTCGCCTTCACGTCGAACCACGAAGGCAACGAGGAAGTGTATACCCTGGACCTGGACGGCGGGGCTTTGGTCAACGTGAGCAATCACCCGGCCAACGATGCGTGGCCGACCTTCGCGCCGGACGGGGAGCGGATCGCCTTCCAGTCCGACCGGAGCGGCGACACGGAGTTGTACGTCACGGATGGTGACGGCCTCCTGCGGCTGACGGAGTCGCCGGGCGCGGATCGCTCGCCGGTGTGGTCACCGGATGGGATGCGGATCGCGTTCATCTCGGAACGGGCGGGCAACGCCGACCTGTTCGTAGTGGACGCCAACGGCACGAACCTCGTACAACTCAGCGACTCGCCCTACGACGACAGCGACCCCGCATGGTCGCCGGACGGCGTGTACCTGGCTTACAGCCGGGGCGTGCAGCCGGGCGTGCGGGAAGTGGTGACGATCAACGCGGACGGGATAGACGAGCAGCCGCGCACCAGCGCCGGGCTGCAAGCGATCCAACCCACCTGGTCGCCCGACGGGGAATGGCTGGCGTTCGCCTCCAACCGGGGCGGCACGTTCGACATCTACGTGCTGCAAGTCGGGGACGGGGATTGGGCCGCACTAACCGACCTGCCGACCTCCGACGAGGTCGCGCCACGGTGGGCGGCCCTGCCCGCCCTCGCCCCCTCGGAGAGCGCGGTGCCCACGCTGCTCACTCCCCCGGCGACCGGGGCGGTCGAGACGGAAGCGCCACCGGAACCCGCCACGCCGACCCCCGCGCCCACGATCACCCCGCCGCCCGCGCAACTCGCGGCCTCGCCCACGCCAGCGACCATCACGGAGGCCGCCGCCGAACCGATGGAGCCGACAGGCGCGCCGCCGGAGTTTCAGGCGCAGCCCGCCGAAACGGACCTGTTGCTGGTCTACGACGCGGCGGGACGCTGGCTGTATTTGGTGAACGCGACGGAGGGGCCGCTCGACCTGCGGCCGCTGGCGTTTGAAGGTGGCGGGATGGAGGTACGTGCGACGATCTGGACGGCGGCCAACCTGTCGAGCGACCTGAGTGCGTTCAAGGCGGCGGGCTGCCTGGGGCTGTGGGGCCTGGGCGTCGCCATGCCGGACCCGCCGCCCGAATGTGGCACGCGGCAGGGATGGATCGCGCGGGATGGCGTCGAGTTCTGGACCGGCGGCTCGTTCGTGGTGCGGTACGAGGATGCGCCGGTCGCCACGTGTGACGCGGCGACGGGGCGCTGCACGGTCGATCTGCCGGGGTGATGCGGCGGAGCCTGGCGGGGGGGGGGGGGGGGGGGGGGGGGGCGACCCCCCCCCGGGGGGGGGGGGGGGGGGGGGGGGG
>CAZGLU010000068.1:4489-4944 GCA_964526095.1 uncultured Anaerolineaceae bacterium
GGGGTGATGCGGCTGACCCTGGCTGCCCCCCATCCCCTGACCCCTTCCCCCACGCAAGCGGAGGGAAGGGGAACGAGCCGGTACAGGTACGTTGCGCCCTTCAAGCAGCCCGGAACGTGGACGGCCATCCGGAGGGGGCGACCGCGAGCGGGGTGAGGCTCAGGCTGCGCTGCCTGTCCCGCAATCGGCCCATCACGGCCTCTAGGTGGAGGGATAGCTGAAGGGAAAGCGGCAGGGTAACAAGAACGGGCGCGGATGCTGTGTCACACCCGCGCCCGCGTGGTATGCGGCCCCGACAGCCTCAGTATTGGGACGCAAACGCCTCTTGATCGCCCTGGTAAACCGGCAGCGAGATCATGACCTGGGTGCCCCACCCCGGCTTGGAGCGCAGATCGAGCGTGCCGCCGTGAAGCTCGATGATGCCGCGCGCCAGCGGCAGGCCGATGCCGATGCCC
>CAZGLU010000068.1:4954-9957 GCA_964526095.1 uncultured Anaerolineaceae bacterium
CCCTGCTGCTCGTAGTGCTCCCGGTTCGCCTGCTGGAACGGCTCGAACACCCGGGGTAGATCCTCCTCAGCGATGCCAGGGCCGTGATCCGTCACCGTGATCCAGACGTAATCGTTGGCGAGCCACTGGCCGATCTCCACCGTCTCACCCTCCCGCGAGAAGGCCATCGCGTTGGAGATCACCTCCGCGATCGCCTGACGGAGCGAGGCAAGATCGCCCTGGATCAACACGCCGGGGTCCAGTTCCTCAAAGCGGATGCCGACGTCACGCTGGCGGTAGTCGAACTGCCGCGCGCGGTCGATGGCGCCGATGATCGCATCGCGCACGTGGCTGGGCCGGATATGCTGTCCGATGGATTCCAAGAGCGCGCCGGACTCAAGCTGGACGTACATCACCATCTGCTCGACGAGGCGCGTCAGGCGGCTGCTGCCGCTCTGCATCGTCTCCAGCATGTCGCTAAGCTGCGCGCCGCCCAGCTTGCTCAATTCACGGGAGAGGATATCCGTCACCATGCTGATCGACACCAGCGGGGTGCGCAACTCGTGGGCGACCATGAGCGCCAGTTGGCGCTTGGCCGTGTTCAAGGCGTGCTGCTGCGCGCGAATGCGGTCCATCAACTCGTTACGGCGCTTGAGCTTGCTCCGGATCACCAACAACAGCCGCTCTTGTTCGAGCGGCTTGACCAGGTAATCATCGGCGCCGAGGGAATAACCCCGCCGTAAGTCGTCCAGTTGGTCGCGGGCCGTCAGGAACAGGAACGGGATATCGACCCACTCCTCACGCGAGCGGATCTCCTCAAACAGCTCGAAACCGTCCATGCGCGGCATGGAAATATCACTCACGATCAGGTCCGGCAGCTCGCCCGCCTCGGACATGATCTCCAGCGCCTCCAGGCCATCCGCAGCCATGAGCGTGCGAAAGCCCTCCAGGCGTAGAAGGCGCTCAACACTGCGCAGCAGCGCGGCGTTGTCATCCACGATCAGGATCGTTGCAGCCCGATCTTCCACGGTTATATTGGGCATAGTGTGCGTGTGCTCAAGGAACGATACGGCCATCAAGCTGATCACCTTAGAGTATAAGCCTACAGCGACATCGTTACATCCATACTGTATCCAACCAAAATTAATGTGCGATAAAAAGACCATACTGACATCATTATTCAACAACCCTTGAGGCGACACATCTTGCCGGGCGCTGACCGGGCGCCGCCGGCGGGGCGTGCGGGGCCGAAATGGTATCAAAAGGATTGCTGTAGGTGCGCGACTTGTGCTACACTGCACGTGACACGTTCACACGGAGAACCACATGAAACTGATCATCGCCATCGTCCAGGATCAGGATGCGGACCGAACCACGAAGGCCCTGACGGATGCAGGTTACCGCGTGACACGGGTTGCCAGCACCGGCGGGTTCTTCAGCGTGGGGAATACGACGCTGCTCGCCGGCGTGGACGATCACCGCGTCAACTCGGTCCTGAACATTCTGAAGGAAACCTGTGAACGCCGGACGCGATTGATCCCGGCCGGACCCAACATCGTGGAATCCGCAGCGATGATGGGCGCCTTTGTCGAGGTCGAGGTCGGCGGGGCGACGGTGTTCGTGCTGAATGTGGAGCGATTCGAGCAAATATGAAAAAGAAACTCATCCTTGCGATCTTGCGCGGTGACAGCGAAGAGCGGCTGCGCCCCGTGCTGCTCGACGCGGGCCTTCGCGTAACGGAGCTGAGCAGCACCGGGGGGTTCCTCCGCAAAGGCAGCACGACGGTGATGATCGGCGTGGACGAGGATCAGGTCGAGTTCGCGCTGAACTTGATCCGCGAGACGATCCCCACCCCGGAGGACGAGGAAGCGCACAACGCCACGATCTTCGTCCTGGACGCGGAGCAATTGATCCACTTTTAAGGGCCGCGAGGCGGACCTCACCCCGGGAGACCTCACCCCCCCGGCCCCCTCTCCAGTCTGGGCTGGAGAGGGGGAGGATGGAGGGCACCCATCCCCTGGCCCCTCCCCCCACAAGGAGGGAAGGAGGAAAGCAGAAGCGCCGGGCGGCAATTGGTGAGACCTCACCCCCCGGCCGCTCTCTCACAGTCCAAGCTAGCTGAGGGAAAAAGGCGCGTCAGGTGGGGGCGGGTTTCGTGTGGGACCTCACCCCCCGGCCCCCTCTCCAGTCTGGGCTGGAGAGGGGGAGAAAAGCAGGTCCCAGCGGGTCATGTACGGGTTTGGGAACCCGTCCGGTTTGCCGCCGGATTAGAAGGTAGAGGCTATCGCCGCTAGAAGCCCTGGTAGATCCACTGCGGCGCGGTGTCGGCGGTCACGATCACGAGCAGCACGAGGATCACGCACAGCCCCAGCGCAAAGAGGTTCTCGCGGCTGAACAGCCGACGCACGATCCGATTCCACATCATCGCCATTTCCTGCCTTGCGTTCAGGTCAAGCCCCTGTACGGGTTCTTCGCTCGGCCACGCGCTATTGAGCCGCGACCTCGTCCAGGTACTTCTGGCGGTTGGCCCCGCGCGCAACCTTGCCGCTCGACGTCTTCAGCAGCCACTTCGGCCCGACGAGGTGCACGGCGCGCGCCATGACGTCCGTCGTCTGGACGATCCGGGCGCGGATCTCGCGGGCGATCCGGGCGCGTTCCTCGGCGTCGTCCGTCTCGACCTCACACACCACGGCGATATCCTCGGTGCCAAGCTGTTCGTTGGGCACGCCGAAGGCCACCACCCGCCCCGGATGCACGCCGGGGATGTCGTTCAGCGCGTTCTCGATATCCTGCGGGTAGATATTCTTGCCGCTGACGATGATCAGGTCCTTCTTTCGCCCGGTGATGTACACCTCGCCGTCCGCGATGTAACCCAGGTCGCCGGTGAAATACCACCCATCCGCCATGGCCTCGGCGGTCGCGTCAGGGCGGTGATAGTAGCCGGTCAGCATACAATCGCTGCGCAGCGCGATCTCCCCGACGTGGCGCTCCGGCAGGTCGCGGCGCTCGGCGTCCACCACGCGGATCGCCGTGTTCGGGATCGGCACGCCGCACGACACCATCTCGACCACCGGACGGTCGTCCGTCGCGGGGCGGGCGATGCGCTCGGTCATCAGCGTGTCGCGGTCTACCACGTCCACATGCGGCGGCGCGCCGAGGCGGCTCTGCGTCACGGCGAAGGTATTTTCTGCCATGGCGTAGCAGGTTGCGAGCGCCTCGGGCCGCAGCCCGTGGGCAGCATAGCGCGACAGGAAGGCGCGGTGACTCTCGGCGCGGACCGGCTCCGAGCAGTTGATCACCGCCCGCAGGCTGGACAGGTCCACGCCCTCCAGCGCAGACGGGCGCACGCGGGTGGCGAGGAAGCTGTAGGCGAAGTTGGGCAGCCAGCACAGCGTCGCATGGTGCTCCTGGATCGCGTGCAGCAGGATCGCAGGCTCGCGAACCCAGTGGAACGGGGACATCAGCACCAGCGGGATGCCCTGGACCACCGGCAGGATGAAGCCCGCGATCAGGCCCATGTCGTGGTACAGCGGCAGCCAACTCGCGATCACGTCGTCCGGCGTGAGATCGATCGCGGCGCTGTAGGCTGCGACCTGGTTCAGCACCGCGCCGTGGGAGAGCATCACACCTTTTTGCAGGCCGGTGCTGCCCGACGAATGTTGCAGGAAGGCCGTATCCTCCGGGCGAGATGGCGCGCGCGCCAGGTAGTCAGCCAGGTCGCCGCCCGGCTCCAGGTCGTCCACGTTGAGGATCGCGCCCAGCGTGGGGATGTCCCGCAGGTGCGCCTCAAGCGGCGGGCGCTGCTCCGCGTAGGTGATCACCGCCTTCACTTCGGAGAGCGCCACCAGCGACCGCACGCTTTCGTAGTAGCGGTCGGGGTCCAGCTTCGGCGTGAGGAAGGGGAAGATCGACGGGATCGCGCCGAGCAGCAGCGCGCCCCAGAACGCGTAGAGGACGTCATGCCCGTGCTGCAGGACGAGCACAACGAGATCCTGCGGGCCGACGCCAGCCTTGTCCAGCGCATGCGCGTAGCGCGCCGCCTGATCGAAGAAGGTGCGATAGGTGATGGGTGAAGTCCCGTCAGGCAGGATCAACTGGATCGCGATACGATCGCCGGACTGCTCCGCCAGGGATCGCGCGCAGTCGATCAGGGTCGGCGGGCGGTGGTCCAGGCGAACGGGTAGGGTGTGGGGTTCGGCTTGTGGCTGCATCGCATTCGGTCGGGTTCCTAGGCCGGTCAGTCCGGGACGGTAAAGGCCCGGCACGGGGATTATACCCGGTTCTGGCGCGCGATCCAGGCCGCCGCCACGGGGGCATAGGCAAGCACGCCGGGATCGGGTATGCTGTTCATGGGGTATCGCGCAGCAAGGAAGTCGCAGAATGAACGACGAGACCAGCCATGTCGTGCAGATCGCCGCGCGGGAAAAGTGGAACACCGCCCGCCGGCGAGCCTTCTACGAACGGTTGTCGAGCACGCTCGGCTTCGCCCGGCGCCCGATGGACCTTCTTTCCTTCGAGGACGTGCAGGACAAGCTGCGCCTGACACAAAGCAACTATCGCGGGCTGCACCAGGTCCCGCTTGACCAGATCATCGGCAGCGTAGGCCGCTACAACGACTTCACGCGCACCTTCCTGCCGCTGGTCGAGGACGATAGCTGGCGCTGGCGGCGCGTGGCCGAGATGCAGTTCAACGAGGGCCTGCCGCCCATCGAGCTGTACAAGGTCGGGGACGCCTACTTCGTCAAGGACGGCAATCACCGCGTCTCCGTCGCGCGGCAGTTCGGCGCCACGTCCATCGAGGCGTACGTCTGGGAGTACGAGACGCCCGTCGGCGGTCTCCGGCCCGACACGAACGTGGACGAGCTGATCGTCAAGGCCGAGTACCGCGCCTTCCTGGATCGCACGCGCCTGGACGTGACGCACCCGGAGCAGGAGATCGTACTGACCGAGCCGGACACCTACCCCGCGCTCGAAACCGAGATCGAAGTCTACCGCCAGAATTTAGAGCGCATCGACGGCGAGAA
>CAZGLU010000068.1:9967-10494 GCA_964526095.1 uncultured Anaerolineaceae bacterium
GCGACGCGGTCACCAAGCTGGCCGAGGCCCAGCATCGCCCCGGCACGGTGGAGCGCGTCGTGCAGACCGTCGGGAGCTCCGTGGCGGGCCTGATGAACAGCCTGCGCCCGGTCCCGCAGGAACCGGAACCGGCGCCGCCGATCACCGAGGACGACCCGCTCGGCAAGCTGCTGGCGCAGGTCCACAGCCAGCCGCCGGAGCTGGCGTACCAGGGCGAGCGCGGGGACGAGTGGCGCGCGTGGCGAGCGGCGGTCCGCGCCAAGATCTGGGAACTGCTGGGCGCGACCTACATCCCCACCGCCGAGGTTGACGTCGAGATCCACGACAAGGCCCTGATCAGCGGCGTGGAGCGTTACCGCCTCACGCTGCCTGCCGCCGACGGGCTGCCCCTGCCCGCGTACCTCATGCGCCCGGCGGACCTGAAGGAACCCGCCCCGGCGCTGCTGGTCTTCGCAGGGCACGGCACGATCCGGCAGACCGCCGGGCTGGAATACAGCCTGCACCGCGCCAACGCGCTGGCGCTGGCC
>CAZGLU010000069.1:0-6618 GCA_964526095.1 uncultured Anaerolineaceae bacterium
GAGTTGATTGCCGCGCTGTCGGACGTGCTGGGGGAGGGGTAGGCGGCGGCTAGCCGGTTGCCAACTGGATCGCCTGCTCGGCTGCAACGGGGGCGGGCGTTCCTTCCAGCACGGCGGCGAAGCCTGCTTGCAGCGCGCTGACCGCGCTGTTGGCGCGCTGGTTGTCCGGCAGGATGACCATGTTACCGATCAGGCTCTGGGCGAACTGGATGTAGTCCTGATTCTCCCACAGGCGGAACGCGCGCTCGGTCGTCGGCAGGTAGCCCGCTGCTTCGCTGAACGCGCTCTGCTGGCTGACGCGCATCATCCACGACAGGAAGGCCCGCGCCTGGCTCTGGCGGTCCGGGTCGTTAGTCGTCAGTACCCACATCCACCCGTCCGGCGTGGTGATCGGCGTCCCGTCGAGCGTCGGGATCGAGGCGGGCGCGGTGTTGGGGACGTTCGTTTCCTGGTGCAGGTAGGCCATCGAGGTGATGAAGATCATGCTGGCCGAGCCTGTCTCGAAGTGCTCCCAGTAATCCCCGGCCTGCGTGTAATTGAGCAGGTCCGGGCTGAAGATCCCCTGTTCGACGCCGCGCTCATAAAAGCTGTAGACCGCCATCAACGGGTCCTGGTCCAGCGTGGGCACGCCCGCATCATCCACCAGCCGCCCCCCCGCCGCGAGGTATTGCAGCAGCACGGTCCAGTTGGCGGCGGTGCCGCCCCCCGCGATGTTGCCGGGGAACAGGTACGTCGGCTCTTGCGCCAGCACGTCGTCAAACGTGAGCGGGGGCGTGGGGTGGACCGTCTCGCGGTAGGCGACGTGGTACAGCGTGATCAGGTAGGGGACGCCGTACAGCGTGCCGTCTAGCTCGCCCAACGCCTGCACGCCGGGGACCAGTCCCTCCAGCACGCCGGCGGGCACCCAATCGGCTATCGGCACGATCAGCCCTTCGGTCGCCGCCGCGACGAGGTCCGAGCGCCGCATCAGAGTCAGGTCCGGCAGGGCGTTGGGCGCCACCGGGCGCGCGGTGCGCAGCGTCGGCAGGATCCCGCCCAACCCGCTGGACCGCTTGCGCCGGACCTGCAAATCGTAGCTGGCGTAAGTCTGCGCGAAATCGTCAAACTGGCGCGTCAGGAGTTCCTGCGCAGGGCTGCCATCGTCGGGGTACAGCTCGTCCGGCCACCACACGCGGATGCTCGCCGTGGGGGCGGGCGTGGGTGTGGCCTGCGGCTCGGCGGTGGCGTCCGCCGTGGCCTCCGCTTCGGCCTGGGCCGGGGTCGGCGTGGTGCCCTGCTGCGCCGCGTGGCTGGACGCGCAGCCGACCAGGACCAGCGCCAGCAGCCCCGCCGCTGCGGTCCATAAGGTCCGTGCCATTTTGGGCGCTTCCTGGCGCTAGGCGCCCCGCATGACGCGCTCGACCATCTGGTTTAGCGTGTCGAGGTTCTCCACCGTCAGATCCGGGTCAGGGATGTAGACGCCAAACTCCTGTTCAGCGAACACGCCGAAGTGCGCCAGCGCGAACGAGTCGATCAGCCCGCCGGTGATCAGCGGCTCGTCGTCCTGTAGCGGGTAGTTAGGGTCGCGGATCAACTCCGTCTTGACGAACGTCCGCAGCTTGGCCTGTACATCTTCACGCTCCATCTTGCACCCCTGAGTCGTATGTTGGGCCGGAAAAAGGGAACGGCCACCACGTCTAGCGAGGCGCGCGCCGGGCCGCAAACAAAACCGGGCAGCCTGAACCGCGCTGCCCGGCTTCGATCTGGCGGAGGGGGTGGGATTCGAACCCACGGTGGGGTGAAACCCCACAACGGTTTTCGAGACCGCCCCATTCAACCACTCTGGCACCCCTCCGAATGGGGTTGATGGACGCCTACTTTTGCCCCTGGGCACGCAGCGCCGCGAAGAACGCCACGATCAGCTCCGCGCATTCCTCGGCCAGCACCCCGCCGGTCACCTCGACCCGGTGGTTCAGGCGCGGGTGCGCCAGCAGGTCCATCACGCTGCCGCCCGCCCCGGCCTTCGGATCGCTCGCGCCGAACACCAGGCGCGGCAGCCGGGCCAGGACCATCGCCCCGGCGCACATGGCGCATGGCTCCAGCGTGCAGTACAGCGTCACACCTTCCAGCCGCCAGTGCCCGATGGCGCGGGACGCCTCACGGATGGCGATCAGCTCGGCGTGGGCCGTTGCGTCGCCATCCGCCTCGCGCCGGTTGTGCCCGCGTGCGATCACCTCGCCCGCTCGCACCGCGACGGCGCCGATGGGCACGTCGTCGTGTTCGGCGGCTTTGCGGGCCTCGTCCAGCGCCAGGCGCATCCAGGTGATGTCATCCATCGCGCGCGATTATACCATGCGCCCCCGGCCGGGGGAAGGCTCAGTTAAGCTCGCGGCGGCGCGGGCCGGGTGATGCATTTCACCCGATCGGGTGATTTGGTGCGTGGGCGTTATCTGTAGACTGATGGTTAGCTCAGGTTCTTTGGGCGCTTTGCGCGTGCGCCTGGAGAGGCCGGTGCTTTTCCGCACGTTGCACTTGAGGAGGAGCCTTTATGGCGGAGAATGACTTTTTGTCGAAAGCCGTCACGGACGCCATCCTCAGCCGCCGCAGCTTCCTGAAATGGAATGCGGCGCTGGGGGGGACGGCCGTGCTGGCGAGCGGCGGCCTGTCGCACGGACTGACGAAGGTCAACAAGGTTCAGGCGCGGGCCGAGAGCAAGGTGGTCCCCACAAGCTGTGCGCATAACTGTGGTGGCCGCTGCCGTGTGTTGGTGCACGTCGAGGACGGCACGATCGTCAAGCTGTCCACCGACGACCGGCCCGACACCCCCGAAGACCCGCAGCTTCGCGCGTGCCAGCGCGGTCGCGCGTATCGTCAGCGTGTCTACCACCCCGACCGGCTCAAGTACCCGCTCAAGCGCGTCGGCAAGCGTGGCGAAGGCAAGTTCGAGCGCATCTCCTGGGACGAAGCCACGACCCTGGTTGCCGAAGCCATGCAGCGCATCAAGGACGAGTACGGCCCTGAGGCGTTCGTCAACCACTACGCCTCCGGCGCTGGCTCGGGCATCCTGGGTTCCGGCACGTCCGCGCGCCTGCTGAACCTGTTCGGTGGCTATCTAAATCAATACGGCTCGTACAGCGCCGCCTGCTGGGAGTACATGGTCCCGCGCGTGTTGGGCAGCTTCGACACCGCCAATTCGCGCGACGACTGGAAGAATGCCAAGCTGATCGTCGGGTTCGGCTTCAACCCGATGGAGATGATCTTCGGCACGAACACCATGTATTACCTGAAGCTGGCGAAGGAGAGCGGCGCGAGGGTCATCATCATCGACCCGCGCCACAGCATGACCGCGGCCTGGGCCGACGAGTGGATCCCGATCCGCCCCGGCACGGACGTGGCGCTGATCGCCGCCCTGGCGTACGTCATGATCACCGAGGACCTGCACGACCAGGAGTTCCTCGACAAGTACACCATCGGCTTTGACGAGGATCACCTGCCGGAAGGCGCCCCCAAGGGCAGCTCCTACAAGAGCTACGTCCTGGGCGAGAGCGACGGCCAGCCGAAGACGCCCGAATGGGCCGAGGCGATCACCGGCATCCCGCGTAACCGCATCATCCGGCTCGCGCGCGAGATCGCGCTGACCAAGCCCGTTTCGATCTACCAGGGCTGGGGCGGCCAGCGCCGCGCCTACGGTGAGCAGTTCGTGCACGCCGGGGTCACGCTCCAGGCGATGACCGGCTGCATCGGCATTCCGGGCGGCTCGACGGGCATAGCCGGCGCCCCTGGGCGCGGCCTGCCGGTCGGCGGCTTCCCCGGCGTCCCGAACCCGGTTTCGATCTCGATCTCGACCTTCACCTGGACCGATGCCATCGTGCGCGGCACCGAGATGGGCGCCGCCGACGGCGTGATCGGCCTGCCGGAAGGCCAGGATACCCTGCCGTACAACATCAAGTTCATCTACAACGTCGGCGGTAACGCGCTGCTCAACCAGCACGGCAACATCAACCGCACGATCGAGATCTTGCAGGACGAGAGCCTGGTCGAGTTCATCGTCGTCCACGAGCAGTTCATGACGCCGTCGGCCAAGTTCGCGGACGTAGTGCTGCCCGCCGTGACCTGGATGGAGACCGAAGGCGTCACCACCAACTGGATGATCGGCGACACGGTCTACTACATGAACCAGGCCATCGAGCCGCTGTTCGAGGCCAAGACGGACTACGAGATCTGCGCCATGATCGCGGACAAGCTCGGCCTGGGCGAAAAGTACCGCGACGGCAAGGAAACCCCGGAGGACTGGATCCGCGAGTGGACCGCCGGGATCAAGGACGTCGACCCGACCTTCGACTACGACACGTTCAAGCAGAACGGCGTGCACGTGACCCTCTACGACAAGCCGCACATCGCGCTGGCCGACTTCCGGGCCGACCCGGAGGAGAACCCGCTGCCCACGCCGTCCGGCAAGATCGAGATCTTCAGCATCGCGAAGTGGGAAGCCAACGATCCGGATGAGATCCCGCCGATCGCCAGCTACATCCCCGAATGGGAGGGGCCAGAGGCGGAGTTGGTGAGCAAGTACCCCTTGCAGATCCAGGGGCATCACTACCATCCCCGGTCCCACTCGACCTACGACAACATCCCGTGGCTCAGGGAATCGATGCCTCAACGTCTGTTCATGAACCCGATCGATGCGGAGCCGCGTGGTATCAAGGACGGGGATCTGGTGCGTGTGTTCAACGATCGCGGCACCGTGGAGATCCCGGTGCGCGTCACCAAGCGTATCATGCCGGGTGTGGTTGACCTGCCGCAGGGTGCGTGGTACGCGCCGGACAGCAACGGGGTGGACCGTGGCGGCTGCATCAACACGCTGACCTCGCACACGCCGACCCCCTTCGCCAAGGGCACGTCGCAGCACACGGGCCTGGTTGAAGTCGAGAAGGCTTAAGGAGAGGGAGATGGCGACACAACTAGCCTTCCATTATGACCAAAGCGCCTGCACGGGCTGCAAGGCCTGTCAGATTGCGTGCAAAGACGATAACGATCTCGAAGTCGGGACGCTGTGGCGGCGCGTGGTCGAGGTCCAGGGTGGTGACTGGGTTCAGCAAGGCTCGGCCTGGGTGAACAACCTGTCCACCTACTACCTGTCGATCGCGTGCAACCACTGTGCCGAACCGATCTGCGCGGAGGTCTGCCCGGCGCAGGCCATCACCAAGCGCGACGATGGCATCGTCCTGCTCGACCAGGATAAGTGCATCGGCTGCCGTTACTGCCAGTGGGCGTGCCCCTACAACGGGCCGCAGTACCTGGAAGATAAGGGCACGATGAGCAAGTGCGACTTCTGCGCCGACCGCATCGACGCGGGGCTTCCACCGGCCTGTGTGGCGGCCTGCCCGATGCGCGCGCTGGACTTCGGTGAGCTTGAGGAACTACGGGCGAAGTATGGCGACGTGGGTTACGTCTACCCGCTGCCCGATCCCGCGCTGACCGAGCCTGCGCTCGTCATCACCCCCCATCGGGATGCGGCCCTGGGCGAGCGCGAAGATCTGCGGATCGCCAACATGGAGGAGATCTAAATCATGGAAGTTCGCGAATGGGCTTTGATCATCTTCACCATCCTTGCCCAGATGGCAGTCGGCTCCTTCATCGTCATCGGGGTGGTGCACTTCTTCGCTTCGCGTAAGGCGGGCGGCGCGGAGGCGGACCGCATGAGCGACCGCGCGCTGCTGGCCCTCGGCCCGATCCTCGTGCTCGGCACGGTCGCCTCGCTCGGCCACCTGGGCAACCCGATGAACGCCTTCCGGGCGGTGAACAACGTCGGCTCGTCCTGGCTCAGCCGTGAGATCCTGTTCAACCTCCTGTTCCTGGTGGTCGGCGGCGCCTTCGCGATCATGCAGTGGCGCAAGCTGGGGACCCCGGCGGCGCGCAACGCACTCGCGTGGGTGGCGGCGGCGCTCGGCGTGGCCCTGGTGTTCAGTATGTCGCAGGTCTATGCGATCCGCACCGTGCCGGTGTGGGATACGGTCGCGACCCCCATCTCGTTCTTCGCCACCACGTTCCTGCTGGGTACGCTGGCTGTCGGCGCCGCCTATGTGGTGAACTACAACTTCATGCGCCGCCGCAAGGAACCCGGCTGTGACGGGGGCATCCAGTGCGAGCTGCTGCGCAGCAGCCTGCGCGGGCTGGCGCTGGCCGCCATCGTGCTGGTGGGCGTCAACCTGGTGATCACCCCGCTCTACGTGGCCTACCTGTCCAGCAGCGGTAGCGCGGGCCAGCGCAGCGCCTCGATCCTGATGGAGGACTACGGCGTGATCTTCGCGCTGCGCCTGGCGTTCGTGTTCCTGGGCGCGGCGGTGCTGGGCGGCTTCCTGTACCAGAACGCCAGCAGCCCTGGCCGCGAGTCGGTGATGGGCAACCTGGCCTATGCCGCGTTCGCCCTCGTCCTCATCGGTGAGGTGCTTGGCCGCTTCCTGTTCTACGCGGCGCAGGTCGGCGTGGGCATCCACGCCCTCTAACACGCACGGACACGGCCAGGGGCAAACGGCAAGCCGTCCCTGGCCGTTCCCTCCTGTGCTCGAACGAGCACGGCATGACCCGCAGGTAAACCACCCCGGCCTGCGGGTTTTCGTTTTACCCTAAAACAGCGTG
>CAZGLU010000069.1:6628-8326 GCA_964526095.1 uncultured Anaerolineaceae bacterium
CCCCGGCCTGCGGGTTTTTGTTTGCGCTAAAACAGCGATAGCTGCAGGGTCGGCGGCTCGGAGGGCGGCTCGTCGTCGGGGGGAGGCTCTGCCGCGCCGGTGGGTTCGTCGTCCTCGTCGGCGTCGAAAGCTGCCTCGGGATACGGGGCTTCGTCGTAAGGCGCGTCTTCGTAGAGTGCGCCTTCGTCGAGGTAGGGTGCGTCGTCGTAGTAGGCGGCTGCCTCGGCGTCATCGTCCGCCTCGTCCGCCAACTCCGCCTCGCCCGCCTCCAGGATGGTCGCTGCCGCCTCGACGGAGTACGCGTCGCTCCACTGGCTCGCGTCGAACTCGGCATCCGGGCTGAGCGGGCCTTTCCCGCGCGCCTCCTCGACCAGCGCCGCGAGTTCCTCTTCGGTCAGGCCCGTGTGCAGCAGCACGCGCCGCAGCGTCGGCTCCGTGACCTTGTCGCCGGTGCGGATCACGTGGATGTAGTGCGCGCGCAGGCACGCCTGCCAGTCGTCAAAGAAGATGCTGCGGTTCATGCGGTCTAGCTTCTGGGCTATTCGTCACCGAAATAATCCGTATCGATCCGCTGCACAGTATAGCGCGCGACCTCGGTTACACCTACGCCGTAGTCCAGCATCAATTGCGCAAGCTCTTCACCGTCGATCAGCACGATTTTCTTCTCAATGCGCGTTACGTATTCGAGAGCGTCTTCCGTGAATCTTGAGGTCGTTATGAACACGCCTTTTCTGGCACGTAGCCCTTCGAGGCTTCCCGCAAAGCCTTGAACTATCGGGCGCCCGACCGAACCTTCCCATCGTTTCGCTTGAATGTAGACGACGTCCAATCCAAGCTTATCCTCCTTGATGATGCCGTCGATGCCGCCATCCCCACTCTGCCCGACCGCTTGCCCGGCGTCTTTCCTTGACCCACCATAGCCCATCGCAACCAGCAGATCGACCACAATCGATTCAAAGAAGCGCGGCGAACACGCTTTGATGCGGTCCAGCAGTTCTTGAGCCAGGGCGCGGCGCAGGCTTTGATAGCTGGCCTCGAGTATTTCCTGAGGCGTCTGTTCGGACTCGTAAGCCTCAATTTCGTCATTTTTCTGGCTCTGGCGACCACGTCGCCATTCGACGTATTCAGGGAACTGTTTTAAGAAGTGCATGTTTATTTCGGGTGGGCAAGTCTGAAGAACATCTAGCCCGCGATTGGTGATGCAGAATCGGCCTCGCTCTGTGCTCTGAAAGAGTCCTGCTATGGTCAAATATACTTTTGCCCAGCTTATGCGGTTGACAAATTTGGTCTGTCGCCCGCTGGGAAGCAGTTCTTTTCGATCAGCTTCCGTGAGACCGAAATAATCTGCAAGGGCCTCATGTGTCTCGCTCAGAATATGCTCTTGACCATCACTCGCCAGTTGCAGCAGCGGAAGCATGATGCTCTGAAAATCTGGAACAGCCATGTCGCGACCCTTGCTCTTGTTGAAGACAGGCAATCAAAACCAGTATATAGGTTTTCGGCGACGCGGAAAGCTACCACGCCGCGCTGAGCAGCCCCATCGCCGCGCCGAACACCACCAGCAGCGCAGAGTTGACCCGGTAGCGGAACAGCAGCACGGCGGCGACGACGCCGACCGCGAGCGTGAACCCGTCCACCAGCGCGGCGCGCCACAGCTCCCCCGGGACCGCCGCGCGGCGGGGCGGGGCCGCGTGTGGC
>CAZGLU010000069.1:8336-10460 GCA_964526095.1 uncultured Anaerolineaceae bacterium
GAAGTTGCTCGCCAGCCGCGACTCGCGGATGCGCGGGATCAGCGGGTTGCTCAGCCCGACGACGACGAACGCGGGCAGGTACACGCCGAGCGTCGCCAGCAGCGCGCCGGGCACCCCGCCTAACTGGTAGCCGATGAAGGTCGCCGTGGTGGAGAGTGGCCCCGGCGTCATCTGCCCGACCGCGATCGCGTCGATCAACTGCTGCTCGGTCAGCCAGCCGTAATGCTCGACGAGGTCCGCCTGCATGTACGCGAACAGCACGTAGCCGGACCCGTACAGCAGCACGCCGATCTTCAGGAACGTCAGGAACATGCGCCCCAGGCTGAACGCCAGTTCCGGCGCGGCCAGCAGGCTTGTGCCGAGCGCGGGCAGCGGGAACAGCGCCCGCGTGCCCGGCCAGCGCGGGCGGGCGCCCCGGTTCCGCGCGAGCATCAGGATCGCGCCGCCGCCGAGCAGCAGGGCGACGAAGTTCACGCCCAGGAAGTACAGCACGAACGCCGCCACGCCGAGCGCCGCCGTGAGCGGGCCGCGCACGGCCTTTCGGCTCAGCGCGATCAGCGCCGCGACGATCAGGGGGATGATCACCGGCTTGATGCCGTACAGTAGCCACTCGACGGCGGGCGTGGCGCCGTAGGATTTGTACGCCCATGCCAGGGCCAGCGTCATCACCATCGCGGGCAGCAGGAACGCGCCCCCGCCGACGATCAGCCCGGCCAGCCCGCCCTGCACGTAGCCGAGGTGCATGCTCATCTCGCTGGAGTTGGGGCCGGGGATCAGGTTCGTCGCGCCCAGCAGGTCGAGGAAGTGCTGGTCGTCCACCCAGCGCCGCCGGTCCACCAGCTCGTCGCGCATGATCGCGACGTGCGCCGCCGGGCCGCCGAACGCCGTCGCGCCGATCTTCAGGAACACGGCGCCGATCTCCAGCAGCGAGGCGCCGCCGGGGTGGGCCGGTTCAGGGGGGGCGGGCGAGGTCGTCAGGTCAGGGGCCGCCATGCGAAGCCGTCCCCTTCGCGGTCAAGGTATCCCAGCGCCGGGAAGGGGAAATGGTAGCCGTACACCGGCATGCGCTCGGCGGCGGCCCACCCGAAGATCCTCCGCCGTGTGTCGGCGGAGAGGGGCCGGTCCATGTCGAAGGCGGGCGACCAGTCCGGGCGCGTGACCTGCATCAGGGTGTGCGCCGTATCGACCACGTGCAGCAGGCGCTGTCCGTCGCTCTCGACCAGCACCGCCATGTGGCCCGCCGTGTGCCCGTAGGCTTCCACCGCGACCACGCCCGGCACGACCGCCTCGCCCGGCTCGACGAGCGTCAGCCGGTCCTCGATCAGCCGGAGCACGCGCAGGATGCCCGCCACGTACTCGGCGTCGCGCCCGGCGGGCGGACCGTCGGCCCCCATCCAGCTTTCCCATTCCGTGCGGCCCATCACGTAGCGGGCGTTGGGGAAGGCCAGCGCGCCGTCGGCGGTGACCAGGCCGTTGATATGGTCGCCGTGATGGTGGGTGATGAACACCGTGTCGAACGCTTCGGGGGAGATCCCCTGAATCGCCAGCGCGTCGAACAGGCCGCCGCCCCGGTCGGTCCCCGTGCCGTGCCCGGCGTCGATCAACACCTGATGCTCAGGCGTCAGCACGGCGAGCGGGTTGTAGCAGAAGATTCGGTCCGGCGCGGGCAGCCGGTCGAAGGCCGCGCGCAGGTCGTCCGCCGGGACGTCGGGATACATCCCTTGCACCTGTTCCGGCATTGCCAGCGTCCGCCGGCCATCATTGATCGCGAGGCACGTGAATTCGCCAACCTCGAACCGCCGCACGAGTTCGTCCATCGCTCCTCCCTGCCTCTGCTTCCCGTCCCTCGGCTTAAGGGTGTCCTACCGCTTGCTCCCCCTCTCCAATCAAGTTGGAGAGGGGGCCGGGGGGTGAGGTCCTGTCTTTACCCTTCCGCCAGCCGCTCCACGCCGCTGCCCGCCGCCGCCTGACACACGTAGATCTGCGGCGTCAGGCCGGTTCGCTCCGTGTACGCCGGGCCGACCGCCGCGATGAAATCCTGCACCGCGCCATCGTCCACCAGCGCCACCGCCGCGCCGCCGAAGCCGCCGCCGGTCATGCGCGCGCCGTAGCAGCCCGGCTGCG
>CAZGLU010000070.1:0-10444 GCA_964526095.1 uncultured Anaerolineaceae bacterium
GGCCTAATGCGCGCGCCTGGAGAGCGCGTGAGCGGTCATTCCGCTCCGTGGGTTCGAATCCCACCCTCTCCGCCATGACCTTCAGCAAACGGCAGGCGGCCGTCCGGTGCGCGCCGTTTTTTGATCCCCCGCCGCCGCGAACGCGTGCTGCGCGATCCGCCGCAGATCCCGCATAATAGAGGTAGCGCGTGCATCGCACCCCGCCGGACCGCAGCACCCCGGCGGAAGATGAAGGGGAACCGCAGCCATGAAACGGCTTCACCTGCTCCTGGCGCTCGGCGTCGCACTGCTCGCGGGGATCGTGCCCGCCCTCGCAGCGCCGCCCGCCCAGCCCGCCGTGCCGCAGATCACCACCTTCACGACCGGCGCGGCGGCGGTCCACCGTGACGCGCTGGAGGCGCGCACGGCGCGCGTCCCGATCGCGTGGGCGGTCGAAAACCGCCCGCCGACCGCCAACCTCCAGTTCGACCAGGTGCTGCCCGACGGGGACGCGATCAACGTCGAGCTGCCGCGCGCGGACCTGTGGGTTGAGTCCGCCGGGGAGGGTGTGGCGGCGCCGATCCTGCCGCCCGGCAACCCGGCCGATATCACGCTGCGCGCGCGGCTGGTGGATTTGGAATCGGGCGAGGTCTACGCCGAGCAACAGGTGACGGTCCCGATCACGACGGAGGGCGAGGCGGAGGCGGGCGTGGTGGAACGCCCCGCGCTGTTGGAGTTCAGCACGTGCTGCCCCACGGTGATCCAACCGGAGTTGGAGGCGGGGGCGGCGCAGGTGCCGGTCGTGTGGCGGACGGCGAACCGCCTGCCGACGACGAACCTCGCTTTTGAACAGGTGTTGCCGGATGGCAGCGTCGTCAACGTCGAGCTGCCGCGCGATGACCCGCTGCTCCCCGACGCGGGCGAGGGCGTGGTGGCCCCAGTGTGGCCCGGCGAAGACGTGGGGACGGTGCTGCTGCGTGCGCGCCTGTTCGACGTGGACACCGGGCGCGTGTACGACCGGCGGGACCTGCTGATCACGATCGACAACCCGGAGCCGCCGAGCATCGTATCCTTCACCACCACGGCGCCCGCCGTGCACGTGGACGCGCTCGCCAACCGCAGCGCGCGCGTGCCGGTCGCGTGGGCGGTCGAGAACCGGCCACCCCACAGCCACCTGCTCTTTGAACAGGTGCTGGCCGGGGACAACGTGGTGAACATCGAGCTGCCGCGCGCCGTCATGAGCGTACCTTCGACGGGCGAGGGCGTGATCGCGCCGATCGCGCCGGGCGGTGACGCCGCCGAGGTCGTCCTGCGCCTGCGCCTGATCGACCTGGGCAACGGGGCCACCCTGGCACAGCGCGACCTGGCGCTCCCGGTCACGGCCGAGCCGCTGGGCGACCCGGAGATCATCAGCTTCGAGACGACCCTCGGCGCGATCAACGCGGTGGACCTGGAGGCCGGGGGCGTGCGCGTCCCGATCTTCTGGCAGGTGAACAACCGTCCGGACAACAGCAACCTTGTGTTCGAGCAGGTCTTGCCCGACGGCCGGGTGATCAACGTCGAGCTGCCGCGCCCGAACCCGATCGTGCCGACGGCGGGCGCGGGGGCCGTCACGCCGGTCAACCCTGGGGAGGTCGAGGCGCTGGTGCTGCGCGTGCGCCTTGTGGATTTGGGCACGTCCGAGACGCTGGCACAGCGCGAGCTGACGCTCCCGATCACGCGCTGAGGTTGGGCGGGGACGCCCGGCGCCGTTACCCCTGATTGCCATAACAGGCCCGCTGCGGTAGGATCCCGCGCGGTACGATGGGGGGTAATGGTAGCTGATAGCCGGAGTTGTAGCACGATGATCGACGAGCCTGAGATCTCGCCGGACGACACCAATCCACACACGCCCATAAGCCTGGACGAACGCCTGCGACGGGAGGAGCCGCCGCTCAACAGCGACGACACCAGCCCGTCGATCGTTTCACGGGCGGCGCTGTCCGGCCCGTCGCGCCCCGCGTCCAGCCGGGGCCAGCGCATCCTGGGCGCGTTGATGCTCCTCATGGCGCTGGTGCTGACGCTCGCGGCCACGATCCTGTGGATGACCGGCGACGGCGAGGGCGGCCCGACGCAGCGCGATCCGAACGAGGATGCGCCGCCGCCGACCAGCCAGCCCGCTACGCCGACCGCTCAGGCCATCGCGCAGGAAAGCGACGACGCGGCGCCCCCCACGGACCCGCCGCCCACTACCGCGCCGCGCATCTTCCCGACCGCCGCGGCGGACGAGATCGCGGCGGCGCTGCTCACGCCCGTCCCGCAGCAGCCGGTGGCCTACGCGGCCATCCCGCGTGGCAACGCACCCTTCACCATCCGCCCCCAGGCGGCGCGCACGGAGGTGATCCAGTACACCGTCCAGCAGGGCGACACGCTGGAGAGCGTCGCGTCCAAGTTCGGGCTGAACGACTTCAACACGATCATCTGGTCAAACGCGCGCAACGTGGTGAACCCGCTGCGGCCCGGCGTGCAGATCAACGTCATGCCGGTGGACGGCGTGCTGTTCGAGGTCACCGAGAACATCACGATCCAGGCGCTGGCCGAGCGGTACAGCGTCGATCCTTACACGATCATCGACTCGGAATACAACAACACGCCGAGCTTCAGCCTGTTCGGCTCCACACCCGAAACGCTGCTCACGCCGGGCATGAAGATCGTGATCCCCGGCGCACAAGGCGAGCGGTTGAACGTGCTCGCCGCGAACACGAGCAACGTCTCGGGCGGTTCGGCAGGCGGGATCTCCGGCACGTATACGCTGTGGGGCTGCACGGCCAACGTCAGCGGCGGGACGCTGCCCGTCAACAACCCGCTCAGCGGCGGTTACACGTGGATGCAGGGCTTCGTGCCCGGCGGCCATGAGGGCGTGGACCTGTCGCCCACGATGGGGATCGGCACGCCCGTCAACGCGGCGGGCGCAGGGACGGTGGTCTACGCCGGGTGGAGCAACTACGGCTACGGCAACGTGGTCGTGATCGCGCACGGCCCGGCCTTCACCATCTACGGCCACCTGGATTCCTACCACGTGCGCTGCGGCCAGAACGTGAGCGCCGGGACGACGATCGGGACGGTGGGCAACACTGGCAACAGCAGCGGCCCGCACCTGCACTTCGAGGTGCGCGACGCGAACTTCAACCCGCGCAACCCGCAGGACTACGTGAGCTTCTAGCATGGCAGACGCAGCCGCTCCCCCCCGTGAAGCCCGCTGGCCGGTGATCGGCCACGAGTGGGCCATCGACCACCTCGACCGCGCGCTGCGCCACGAGCGGGTGCGCCACGCCTACCTGATCACCGGGCCGGACCACATCGGCAAGACGACGCTGGCGCGGGCGTTCGCCGCCGCGCTGGCCTGCACCGGCGACCCGCGCCCATGCGGGGAGTGCCGCGCCTGCCGCCTGTTCCTGAAGGGCGCCCACCCGGACCTGACGATCATCGATTCGGGCGAAAAGGGTGGCGTGCTGAAGATCGAGCAGGTGCGCGAGTTGCAACAGGTCCTTGCGCTGCGCCCCTATGAGGCCCGCTACCGGGTCGCCATCCTGCGCCGCTTCCACGAGGCGAACCCCTCCGCCGCGAACGCGCTGCTCAAGACGCTTGAGGAGCCGATGCCGAGCGTCGTGCTGATCCTCACGGCGACCACGGCCGACGCGCTGCTGCCGACCATCGTCTCGCGCTGCCAGCCGATCCACCTGCGCCCGCTGTCGCTGGAGACGGTTCGCGCGGCGCTCCAGGCGCGCGGCGACGTGCCCGACGAGCAGGCCGACATGCTGGCCCGCATCTCCGGCGGGCGGATCGGGTGGGCATTGAGCGCGCTGGAAGACCCTGCCGCCCTGGAGCAGCGCAAGGAGGCGGTCGCGCTGCTCGCGCAGGCGCTGGGCGCGAACCGCCGGGAACGCTTCAAGCTGGTCGAAACACTGCCGGGCGACAAGGCCGCGCTGCTGCCGCTGCTCGACGTGTGGCAGGGCTACTGGCGCGACGTGCTGCTGCTGGCAACGGGCAGCCAGGCGCCGATCACCAATGTCGATGAGGCGGAGGGCCTGCGCAATCTGGCGGCGTCGGTCGGGGCGGACGCGGCGCACCGTGCGCTGAATGCGACCTGCCGCACCATCGTCGCGCTGGGCCAGAACGCCAACGCGCGCCTCGCGCTTGAAGTATTGATGTTGGACTACCCGCGCCTGTAATCCGTTTTTTGTCCGATCTGCTCCCACGCAGTTTTTTTCCGGTTTTCCGCAACTTATCCTGACAGTTGGCTTTTTCCTGGAAGCTTTTCAGGCATGGGCTGTTGTTCGTCCTGTGCGTGCGTGCTGTGCGTAGTGCTTCTAAAAAGAATTCATCATAAGGGATAAGAATAAAAAATAGTCGTAGCCGTAGAGGCTGTGCGTATGTCGATAAGCGGAAGCCGGGTCTACCGCCCCCGCGCCCGCCGCGCCCACATCTGCCCCCCTGATCCGACTCACCCGCCAGATATCCCCCGCATCAGCGGGATCGCTATTCAAAAGGGCCTGGAGCGCCTGTGCACACTGCCTGTTGAAAAGAACGCCCGCTTTTCAACAGTTTGAACAGGGCTGATCGCGGCCAATTGACCGCTCATTTGTTCTCCCCCACATCTGGCATCGACCTGATGTTCTACCCTACTTGTGGCCGGGCTGATTTTGCGTTGTACACAGCTATGCACAGGTATCCACAGGCTGTGAACAGCGCCTTTTTTCCCTCGACAGGCGCCGTTGTCAGGCGTGTGGGCGCGCGTTGGGACGGGGGGGGACCGTCGTGCAGCGCGCGCCCATGTACGCCGCCAGACATGGCGCTCAGCCCGGCCCTCCACGCCAGATGTAGGGGCCTGTGCGGGGGCAGCAGCGAACCTTAAAGGATCGCGGGCTTGTTGAAAACAGGCGCGAGTTATGAACAGGAACGGGTGATTATGGGGCGGGCGCGATCAGTTGGGGAGCGTGTAAAGCTGGCGGCGTATGGCCGAGAGTTCGCGGCGCAGCTCGTCGTCAAGGGGGAGCGCACCGGCGATCTTCTTGTAGCCGTGCAGGATCGTGCTGTGGTTGCGGCCCAGCGCCTCGCCGATCTGGGGCAGCGAGGCTTCCGTTTCCTCGCGGGCAAGGTACATGGCGATCTGGCGGGCGCGAACCACCTCCTTGGAGCGGCTCTTGCTGAGCAGGTCGTCCAGGGAGAGCTGGTGATAGGTCGCGGTTGCCTTGAGGATGTCCTTGAGGTCGGCGGACTTGCGCTGCCCGTTGCGACCAGTCACCGGCCCCGCATCCTGGGCCTTGCCGAGCACGCGGTACGCCAGCGCGGCATCAAGCGTCTCATGGGTGAGCTTTACCCGCGCCTCCACCTGGATCAACAGGCCCTCTAGCTCGCGCACGTTCGATACCTCGTGGGCGGCGAGGATGTCCGCGACGTCGTCCGGCAGGGTGAGGCCCTGCGCCGCCGACCGCGCCTTGATGATGGCGCGCCGGGTCGGCTCGTCCGGCGGCTGGATGTCGGCCAGCAGCCCGCCCTCGAAGCGGCAGCGCAGCCGTTCGTCGAGGTTGTTCAGCGCCCGGGGATGCGCGCTGCTCGCCATCACGACCTGGCTGTTCTGGCCGATCAGGGCGTTGAACACGTGGTAGAACTCCTCCTCCGTGCTCGACTTCCCGGCGATGAACTGGATATCATCGACCAGCAGCACGTCCACGTGCCGGTATCGCTCGCGGAATTCGGCGGTCGTGTGCGCGCGGATCGCGGCGACAAGCTCGTTGGTGAACGTCTCGGCGGTGATGTACAGCGTGGACTTGCCCGCCGCTTCGCAGGCCGCGCCGATGGCGTGCAGCAGGTGCGTCTTGCCCAGGCCGCTGCCACCGTAGATCAGGAGCGGGTTATAGGCCGCGCCCGGCGACTCGGCTACCGCCTTCGCGGCGGCGTGGGCGAACAGGTTGCTCGGCCCGGTGATGAAGGACTCCAGCGTGTAGCGGCGGTTGAAGGGGCTGGCGGGTGTGCCGGTTTGCGGGCCGGTGGGACGCGGCGCGGGCCGCTGGTCCGGGACGTGGTGCGGCGCCGGTGTAACCGGGTGCGGCGCGTCCGTGCCCATCTCGACGCGCACCTGCGCCGGAACCGGATCGCGCGGGGCTACCGCCGCCTCGTCCTCGTCCGCGCTGATCGCGGTAGTGCTGTCGCTCGCGGCCGTCGCCGCCCCGTTGGACGCGGCCTTAGCCTGTGGGAGGTCGGGACGGCTGCCCTCGTCGTCCGGCAGGCTGGCGAACAGCGTGCCGGGCTTCGGCGCGACCGTCGGTGGGTTCGGCCCGGAAACGACGAAATTGACGCGCACCGGCGCGCCGACAAGGCTGCTCACCATCGGGACGATCAGGTGGTAGAGGTGCTGCTCGAGCCAGTCCTTCGCGTAGGCGTGCCGCACGCGGACGGTCATCTCGCCATCATCACAGGCGACCATCTCCGCGCCCTTGAGCCACGTCTCAAACGTCGCACGATTGAGCTGCAACTCGAGTTGGCCAAGGGTGGCGTGCCATGCGTCACGTGGGCTAAGCATCAGCCAGTCCGTCCTTGTCCGTGCTGGTGGCCGCTCACGAGGCGCGATCCCATAACCAGGAGACACAGCCTGCCTGGCGGGACAAATCAACTTGATCCGCTTGGTCGCACCTATGTGATTGCGTTGCTAAGGTGGTCAGGGTCCGGGCGCGCTACCCCTGTGATCGTCCTGCGTCGCCCGTTGCTGAGGTTTCATCATCCCCCTGACTGAAGTGACTTCATTTTAGCAGACAAGGCAGCCAAAACTCAATCAGAATCGGCCCTCCAACCTTAAAAGGTTCGATTTTTTAAGATTCGTCAAAGATGGGACAGGACCTGTGAATCTCAACGCGCTGAAAGCCCCTCCGCGTGACATGAGTCTCAGGCGCTGTAATGGCCATATGCGGGTTGACTCACCTGTTAGTGCCGCCAAATCTACGGATCAGGCCCTGAATCGGGCCTGCGCGGTGATTCCGAACCTTAAATTTTCCGGACCAGATCGAAATTTTAAGGTAGCGTTTTGACGCCTCGAAATGTGAATCAAGCCCGGATCTTTTGGGATTCTTGTGCGATTCAGGCCCCGTATCCAGCCACTTCGGTCCATCGATGGGCCACAAAAAAACGCCGGGGTATGGCCCCGGCGTTCCGATCTCCGTCGCCCGGCCCTGGAGGCGTCATCACACGCTCTGACGATCCTCGCCCGGCAGGCCGAACAAATAGGTGCGCTGCTTGGGGTCCATCGAAGCGGCGAGCGTTGTCTCGGCGCGGGGGTTCCACGTCAGGAAGATGTCGCGCACGAAGCTGTAGAGCAGCTCACCGGCCAGCGCCTCGAAGTCCGTGCTCTCGATGTCGGCCTGCTGCTTCGGCCAGCCATAGCCCCAGGCGAACCACGAGCCATCCGCGAAGATGATGAAGTCGTAGAAGGCGTGGCCGTTCGGGTCATCGGTCAGGAAGACGCCGATCCGGGCACAGTGCTCCTTGAACTGCGCGCTGGGGATGCGTGCCTGGTCCAGTGCATTGGGCCGTGCGAAGCCGGTCAGCGGCACGAAGATGATGCTCCAGTCCCCGATGAAGATCTGAAGACCTTCCCGCCCGCCGCCTGCGGGATGCATCAGGCGGCGCGACTTGCCCAGGCCGGGGATGTTACGCTGCCGGGCATCCTCCAGCACCGCCTCCAGCGCCGAGAAAAGGCGCTCGGAAAACACGGTCAGCTTCTCGGACAGGGCCGCATACGTCGCCGCCCGCTCCTGTAAGATCTGTTCGATGGCTACCAGGAACTCCTCATGATTCGTGGTAGACACGTTATGCACTCCTACCTCACCTAGCACAAACGCCAACACGGGTTGCCGGTCTCATTGTGTGCCCAATGGAGGCGGACCGCAATAGTACTATCCGTAGCGGCGCATGAAGCGCTGCATGCGTTCCAGCGCTTCCTCGATCTTCTCGTAGGCGGTGGCGTAGCTGGCCCGCACGAAGCCCGCGCCGCTGGCTCCGAACGCTGAGCCGGGCACGACTGCGACGCGCTCCTCCATCAGCAGCTTCTCGGCGAAGGTCTGCTCGTCCATGCCCGCGGCTGTGATGTTCGGGAAGGCGTAGAACGCGCCGCGCGGCTCGAAGCAGGTCAGGCCCAGGGAATTGAAGCCGGAGACGATCAGGCGGCGGCGGCGGTCGTATTCCTGCCGCATTTGCTCGACCGCGTCCTCGGCGTCGGCCAGGGACGCGGCCAGCGCGTCCTGCGCGATCGTCGGGGCGGACATGATCGTGTACTGGTGGATCTTGCGCATGGCGCTGATCAAAGGTGCCGGGCCGACGGCGTAGCCCAGGCGCCAGCCGGTCATGGCGTGGCTTTTGCTGAATCCCCCCAGGACGATCGTGCGCGGGCGCATGTCCGGCAGGGTGGCGAAGTGCGTATGCTCGATGCCGTATACCAGCCGGTCGTAGATCTCGTCCGAGATCACGACCAGGTCGTGTCGCTCGGCCACGGCAGCGATCTCTAACAGCCGCTCGCGCGGCATCACAGCCCCGGTCGGGTTGTTCGGGTAGCCGATCAGGATCGCCTTGGTGCGCTCGGTCACGGCGGCCTCGACCTCGGCGCCCGTCACCTGGAAGTCACGCGCGGGGGAGGTATCGATGATCTTGGCGACGCCGCCCGCGAAGGCAACCTCTGGCGCGTAGGAGACGAAGCTGGGCTGCGGGACGATCACCTCCTCACCGGGGTTCAGCAGGGCGGTCACCGCCAGGTAGAGGCCCTCGCTGACGCCGACCGTGATCAGGATCTCCGTTTCCGGATCGTATTCGATGCCGTAGAGGCGATTCAGGTAGGCCGAGATCTCGCGGCGTAAGTCGAGTGTGCCGCTGTTGCTGGTATAGTGTGTGTGACCGGCTTCGAGCGCCTCGATCCCGGCTCGGATGACGACCTGGGGTGTGGTGAAGTCCGGCTCGCCGATGCCAAGCGAGATGACGTCGTGCATCGTGGCACTGATATCGAAGAACCGCCGGATGCCCGATGGGGGCACAGAAAGAACCCGCTCCGCAATATATTCACGCATGCTACGCTCCCTCGGTAGCGCCATTTCGTGCCTCACAGTATAACAGGCTTTTGGCCCCACGGAACAGGCGCCCGGTCCAGTTGGCCCATCGGACACGGGCCGAATCTCCCACCCATAAATGCCCCAAAAAGCTGATCTGCCCGCGACGAAATTGTCCTTTAATGGTGACTAGGTGACTGATGGTGAAAAGGCTCCGAAAGTCCATGATCCAGGGCACCTGGGCAGCTATTGCGTTCATTGCGTAACGCGATGCTGGCGGCTGGGCGAATGGTAAGGGCGATGCGCCGGTTACGGAGCCTGTACACAGCCGACGTTATTTGCCAGGCCCTGGCGTTACTGGAAGGGGTCGACAGAGGCCACGCAGCTTGATGTCACCAGCCTGCACCGGCCACACAACTACGGCGGCGCAACGCAAGCGCTGATGATGCAGCGTGTGCAAGCCACCGGGCAACCGGGGAGTGAAGCGGTGTACGCATGAATTTCCGGCCCGGAGCAGGCAACCGGCGCATGCCACGGCAGGATCGCCCACCGGTCCTGCCCTTCCTTCCTGGCAGCGCCCACCATCGGGCGCTGATAAGAGGCTGCACCCACCCTGGGCGCGGCCTCTGCATGGGTGGCGGACGCACCATTATATATATTATGCGGTTCGCAATACCCCGTTGGACGACACCGGCGTGATCTGTTTCATCCGCATGTTGCTACGGGCCCGGATCGGAACCCCGCACGCCGACGTGGCCGGGAGATCCACGCGCCGGGCCTCTCGAAGCCAGGGACGGTAGGGACGGGGGGACCACAGGGGCGTGGTATTCTCCCCGTTTCTGTTATATGCTTGGCACAAGGGTTTCTGTTGGCTCAATGGACGCTTAAGCGTTGACGAAATTAGACCATATGTTCTAATATGTTATAATCAGGGGCGTGCCAGCGGCCCGGCCTAAGGCCCGGCAAAATGACCAGGTGTAGCAGGTACGATGGATCGATTTCGTAAGCGCGATAACGACGACAAGGGGGCGCGAGTTCCCCCGCGCCAACCCCTGCGCGACCCGAAGGAGGAAGCGTCCGAGGGTGGGCGGCGTTTCCCGTTTGGTAAGCGCGGCGACGATGCTGGCGGCGACAAGTCCGGCGGGCGGCGCTTCCCCCTGGGCGGGCGCGACGATCCCAAGGGGGGCAAGCCCGCAGCGGGCGGACGGCTCGGCCTGCCGGGCCTGGGCAAGAAGGACGACAAGCCGCCAGCCCCGCGCTCCGGCGGCAAGGATGATGCGAAATCCGGTGGGGCCGGGCGGTTCCTGCCGTCGTTTGGCAAGAAGGACAAGGATGACGAGAAACCGGCCCTCCCCTCGCGCAGCCCATTCACAACGCCCGGTTCCGGTGCGGGGGAT
>CAZGLU010000071.1:0-10442 GCA_964526095.1 uncultured Anaerolineaceae bacterium
GTGCCGGTCGCGGACGGCGTCGGCGTCACGGACGCGGTTGGGCTGGCCGTCATCGACGGCGTGCGCGTGGGCGTGTTGGTCGCCAACAGCGCAATAGCCGTTTCATCCAGCGTGGGCGAAACGGCGACGGTTGGCGTCCGAGGGCCTTCGATGTTCAGGCCGCACCCGGTCAGCGCCAGCATGAACAAAGCCAGCACCAGCACGGCGGCGGGCTGGCGTGATCGGCTCGTCATATCTCTATTGTACCGTCCCTGGCCGCAGCGTAGGGCGAGAGGTGGGCAGCCGACAGCCGATCGGATGCGGCCCCCGCGCCATGCTCGCCCTGTGCCAGGGGCGAGGGTGCTGCCTCAGCCGTACTGCTGCGACTCGCAGGCCGTGTGCTCGCGCAGATCGACGATCTCCACGTTGAGCGCCTCCAACGCCTGCTGAAGCTGCTGGTAGTCCGCGCCGTACTCCTTGATCGTCAAATAGGTCAGGCCGTCGAAGCGGTTCTGCCACGTCACCACGCTGATGATGTTGCCCCCCGCGTCGGCGACCGCCTGCGCGACCTGGGCCAGCGTCCCCGGACGGTCCGCGACGCGCAGCGTGAAGCGCGCGCCCTCGCGTCCGCCGCCCAGCAGGCCGACGAACGTCTGGTAGATGTCGGTGTCGGTGATGATGCCCACGATCTCGTCTTGATCCACCACAGGCAGGCAGCCGATATCTTCCTCGATCATCATGCGTGCGGCTTCCTCAAGCGGGCAGTCGGGCGTGACGCTGTGCACCGGATGGCGCATGATCTCCTTGAGTTGCAGGCGCGAGAGCAGGCTGTGGATCTCGTAGATGCTCAGCGTCGTCGCGGGCGTCGGCTGCGCGTGGAACAGGTCGTCCTCGACCACGATGCCGACCAGGCGCCCGTCTTTGTCCACGATCGGCAGGTGGTGGATGTTGTTCTCGCGCATCAACTCGACAGCCTGCTTGTGGGTTGTCTCGGGCCGCGCGGTCACGGTGTTCACCGACATGCGATCTCTCACTAACATGTTTCGTCTCCAGTGTGTCAGGTGAATCAAGCTCGCAGAATGACGCGTGAAGCACGCCCTTCGCCCACCCATACAAACTCGACCGCCGGGCGTAACGCTCACGCTCAACTTTAGTATACGCGATCTGCCCCACACTTCGCCTGCCGGTCGCAGCCCATACGCAAAAGAGGGACGCGCGTGCGTCCCTCCCGTCGAGCATCGAGCAGCGGCGCTCGGCGTGCTTACCCGCTCGCGGCGGGCTGCTCCTGCGCCACGCGGTAGCGGGTCCAGATGTGGCCGTCCGGCTGCACCTGGGCGTCCAGCAGCTCCAGGCGGGTCGGCAGCGCGTCGGGCGGCAGCTCTGTCGAGTCGAACAGGCTTGGGGTTTCGCGCCCCCCGATCAGGCCGGGGAAGAAGTCGATCGCCACCTCGTCGATCAGGCCCGCCCGCAGCAGCGCGCCGTTCAGACGGCCGCCCGCCGTGGACAGCACGCACTTCACGCCCAGCCGGGCGTTGAGCTTCTCGAAGGCGCACGCGAGATCCACCGCCGGGCCGTCGCCCGCGACGAGGTACGGGATCATCTCGCGGCGCAGGTAGGCGAGGTATTCGGGCGGGGTCGTCCGGCAGACGAGCACGAGCGCGTACCAGCCTCCCCACGCCTCGTCGGGGAACTCCTTGTAC
Organism: uncultured Anaerolineaceae bacterium; assembly: GCA_964526095.1. Taxonomy (GTDB): domain Bacteria; phylum Chloroflexota; class Anaerolineae; order Aggregatilineales; family Aggregatilineaceae; genus Aggregatilinea. The sequence goes on from CAZGLU010000071.1 coordinate 1,680, forward strand.
AGCCAGCGGATCCGCCCCCGGCCATCGACCATCGTGAACCAGCGGCGGCGCGGCTGTCGCACGATCTCGTCGGGCAGGAAGTCGTCGTACAGGGCGCCCGCGTCCCCTTCGCCGGGCGGCAGTGGGTCCGACGTCGTGCCCTCGAGCACGAGCGACCCGCTGCCCTCAAGCATGGCCTCGGGCTGAAGTTCCTCGCGGATGCCGGTGATGAACGCGTCGCTGCTACCCGCCGCGGCCTGCCAGCGTTCCATGTCGAACATCACCAGCCTATCGGGGCTGAGGGCCAGCCGTCCATCGACGGACGCCGCCTGCGCTACCACTACCTTTGGCTTGGTCATCGCTGCATGTTCCTCCCATGCGTGAACCGTTCCATTCTGATCATACAGCCCTGGTGGGCATATAGAGGGTTTCCCCGTAATAAGCCCCGCTCGCCCGGTTGGTGGACGGGCCGCCCCGCGTCCGCCCGGTTGACAGCCGTGATCAGGAGTGCTATTATTCCGGCACCTTAAAATTGAGCGATAGCGGAAACACTCTTATCCAGAGCGGCAGAGGGACCGGCCCCGTGAAGCCGCGGCAACCCCCTTTGGCTGTGCCACTCCGCGACAGTCAAGGAACGGTGCCAATTCCGTCAGGTATCTGGAAGATGAGAGCGAGTATCCACCGGCCTCAGTGGAGTCTGTCACGGCGAGGCTTTGCATGGTGCGAGGCGCCCCCTGAAAGAGTGTTGCAGGGGGTTTTTTGTTGCGTCGTGGCAGGGCCGTGGACCAAGTGAGCCTATAAGGAGTTCCTGTGAGCGAGAAACAGGCAAGCACCACTTTCATGTCCTCCCCCCAGGTTTTTATAACGTCCGAGTCGGTGACCGAAGGCCACCCGGACAAGATCTGCGACCAGATCTCCGACGCGGTACTTGACGCGATCCTGGCCGACGATCCGAACGCCCGCGTGGCCTGCGAGACGGCGGTCACGACCGGGCTGGTGCTCGTCATGGGGGAGATCACCACCTCGACCTACGTCGATATCAACGCCCTTGTGCGCGACGTCGTGCGCGACATCGGCTATACGCGCGGCAAGTACGGCTTCGATGCCGATACCTGCGGCGTGATCGTCTCGCTCAAGGAACAGTCGGGCGACATCGCGCAGGGCGTGGACCGCGCCCTGGAGCAGCGCGAGGCGCGCATGACCGAGGACGAGTTGAACGCCGTCGGCGCGGGCGACCAGGGCATGATGATCGGCTTCGCCTGCGACGAGACGCCGGAATACATGCCGCTTTCGATCATGCTGGCGCACAAGCTGGCCAAGCGCCTGTCTCAGGTGCGGCGCGACGGCACGCTGTCGTACCTGCGCCCGGATGGCAAGAGCCAGGTCACGGTCGAGTACGCCTTCGGCCAGCCCAAGCGCGTTGATACCGTCCTGATCTCCACCCAGCACGCGCCGGACGTCTCCAGCGAGCAGATCCGCGCCGACGTCATCGAGCATGTGGTGAAGCCCATCATCCCGGCGCACCTGCTCGACGCCAACACCAAGTTCTTCGTGAACCCCACCGGCCGCTTCGTGATCGGCGGGCCGCTCGGTGACGCGGGCGTGACCGGGCGCAAGATCATCGTGGACACCTACGGCGGCGTGGCCCGTCATGGCGGTGGCGCGTTCTCCGGCAAGGATCCGACGAAGGTGGACCGCTCGGCGGCGTACATGGCGCGCTACATCGCCAAGAACGTCGTGGCGGCGGGGCTGGCGCGGCGCTTCGAGATCCAGATCTCCTACGCGATCGGCGTGGCGCGGCCGCTGTCGGTCTCGATCGAAACGTTCGGTACGGGTTGCATCCCGGACGAGCAGATCGTGGACCTGATCAAAAAGCACTTTGACATGCGCCCGGCGGCGATCATCCGCGACCTGGATCTGCGCAAGCCGCAGTTCCGGCAGGTGGCCGCCTACGGCCACTTCGGCCGCGACGACCTGGACGTAGCCTGGGAGCGCACCGACAAGGCCGATCTGCTGCGCCGCGAGGCCGGGCTGTAAGCCGCTGTTACTGTGACATCATCGTGATCTCGAAAGGGGCGCTGCACGCGCCCTTTTTGTTGGGGTGGCCCTCCGTCGCGGTCGCTGGCGGGCCAAAAAACGGCGTGGCCGGTGGGTTCAGTTCACCGGCCACGTTGGCTGCCAGGTGTGGTATGCGCCCCGGTTGGCCGGGGACGCGTGGGGGTTAGCTGGTCTTGGTCGAGTGCGGATCGAGCGCGTCGCGCAGGCCGTCGCCCAGGAAGTTGAAGGCGAACATCACCAGGAACAGCGCCATCGCCGGGAAGATCGCCTGGTTCGGGAAGCTGATCAGCGCGTTCGACCCGTCCGAGATCATCGCGCCCCAGCTCGGTCGCGGCGGGTTGACGCCCAGGCCGATAAAGCTCAGGAACGCCTCGAACGAGATGTAGCGCGGGATCGCCAGGCTTTCCGCGACGACGATCGGCCCCAGGATGTTCGGCAGGATGTGGCGGAAGATGATCGTGGAGCCGCGCGCGCCGATCGACCGGGCCGCCTCGATGTATTCCTTCTCGCGGATCGACAGCACCTGCCCCCGCGCCAGCCGCGCGGTGTCCATCCACGACGTCAGGCCGATGCCGATGAAGATGAACAGCATCCCGCCGAACGCCGTGTCAAGCTGGTTGAGCCGGTAAGCCAGGGTGTTCTGCTCGCCCTCCGTGAAGCTGGCACGGAAGAACGCCATCAGCAGGATCACGAGCAGCAGCGTGGGGAAGGCGTACATGATATCCACGAAACGCATCATCAGGTTATCGGCCTGCCCACCCAGGTACCCCGCCAGCATGCCGTAGATCGTGCCCACCAGCAGGCTGATCGTCGGGCCGATGAACGCCACCGACAGCGAGATGCGCGTCCCGTAAATGATCCGACTGAGCAGGTCGCGGCCCAGGTTGTCCGCGCCCAAAATGTAGTCGGGGTTCACGTTGACGTAACCGCCCGGCTCGCCTATCGGCGTCATGGTCGGGAAGATGTCCACGATCCACTGCGGGGCGGCGTTCAGCGCCAGGTAATTCTGAGTCTTGTAGTCGTACGGGGCGATCTGGTCGGCAAAGATGGCCGCGAAGACGGCAAGCGCGATCACGGCAAACCCGATGATCGCCGCCCGGTTGCGGCGCAGCCGCCGCCATGCATCCATCCAGGGGTTGCGGCCCTCTGAGGCTTTGGTCTCAAGGCGCAGGACTCGCCCCTGTTCTTGTCGCTTGTCGGTGAGTTCGATACCAGCCATGGGAATGTCCTAAGTCAAACGGATACGGGGGTCGAGCCAGGCGTAGGTGAGGTCCACCAGGAAGTTCGCTACGACGATGAAGAACGCAAAGATCAGCGTCGTGCCCATGATCACGGAGTAGTCACGCTGGGTGATGCTGGTGACGAAATAGGAGCCGAGGCCGGGGATCCCGAATACGCGCTCCGTGACGAATGTGCCGGTGATGAGGGCCGCGAACAGCGGGCCGATCACGGTCATCACCGGGATCATCGCGTTTTTCAGGGCGTGCACGATCACGACCCGCCGCTGGCGCAGACCTTTGGCCCGCGCGGTGCGGATGTAATCCTCGTTCAGGACTTGAAGCAGGCTGGCGCGTGTCAGGCGGGCGAGCAGCGCCGATTGGGCGAATCCCAACGCGAACGCAGGCATGACGACCTGTTTGAAGCTGCCCCATCCAGAGGTCGGGAACCAGCCCAACTCGACCGCGAAAATGTATTTGAGCATAGGCCCCAGCACGATCGCCGGGACCGACACGCCGAGGATCGCCGCGCTCATGCTGACGTAGTCGACGACCGTGTTCTTCCGCAGCGCCGCCATCGTGCCCAGCGGGATGCCGATCGCCATGGCGATGACCAGCGCCGCGAAGCCAAGCTGCGCCGAGACGGGCAGGTGATCGCGCACGATGTCGTTCACGCTGAGCGTCTGCGATTTGAACGACGGGCCGAAATTGATCCAGCGCAGGGTGGCATTATCCTCGAGGGGCAGCCGAATGTTAACCAAAAAATCGTCCGTCGCGGCGTGTGAGTCCGGGCCGGTGGTCACGCGCGGGACGAACAGGTCAACCATATAGTCGAGGTACTGGATGTAAAGCGGGTCGTCCAGGCGATACTTCGCATTCAGGTTCTGCAAGACAGTCGGATGGAGCTTCTTCTCCAGCGAAAACGGCCCGCCCGGTACCTGATGCATGATGAAGAATGTGATGCCTGAGACAACCAGCAGGACTAACAACAAATACATGAAACGCCTGGCAGCGTATTGTCCCATAGTGCCTTCTGCTTCTAAAACTAAGTGCGGGAGAGAGAGGCATGACGCCTCCCTCTCCACGTCACGAGACTGCTTGAGTCAGCAGCGGATTGTTACTGGACGATGTCCCACTTGTCCAGACGCTCAACGCGGTTGACGGCGTACGAGCGCTCGACGTAGGGCTTGGTCATCTGCTGCGACGTGTAGTAGTAGATCGGGGCGATGGCCGCTGATTCGTTCACCAGCATGTACTCGGCCTGGGCATACAGCTCGCGCCGGGCCTCGGTGTCCTCGGTGATGCCCGCTTCGTCGAGCAGGGCGTAGAACTCATCCGTGCCCCAGCCCGTGTGGTTGTTGCTGTCCGGGCCTTTGGTGCGGAACACGTCGTTGATGAAGCTGGCCGCATCCGGATAGTCGTAGCACCAGCCCAGGCGCCAGACGTTCGGCGCGTCACGGCGCAGGGTCTCGTTGTACGCCTGCGCGTCCTGCGCGGAGATCTGGATCTCGATGCCCAGGGTCTCCTGCCACATCTGCTGGACCGCCTGCGCGATGGTCGCGTGCGCGGCGGACGTGTTGTGCATCAGGGTGATGGGCGGGATCTCGTCCACCGTCAGGCCGGTTTCGTCCAGGTAAGCCTGAAGCTCGGCCTTGGCGCCTTCCGGATCGCTGTGGATCGCCAGGTCGGGGTAGTCTTCCTGGCTCGGGCCGGCGGCGACGTCAGGACGGGTGAAGAAGCCCGCCGGGATCTGGCCACCAGCCGTGATCTGGACGATCGTCTCGCGGTCGATCGCCATCGACAGCGCGCGGCGCATGTGGACGTTGTCCGTCGGCGGGATCAGGGTGTTGAAGCCGTAGTAGTAGGTGCAGGTGTCCGGGCCGATACGCAGCTCGTCCGGGTATTGCGCCTGCAGGCGGGGCAGGTCGGGCAGCGGCACGGTGGGGATCCAGTCCAGCTCGCCCGCCTCATAGGCGGCCAGCATCGCCGGGTCTTCTAGGTAGGTAAACACGATCTCGTCGAGCTTCGGCTCGGGCAGGTATTCGTTCGCCGGCCAGAAGGGGTTCTTGATGATCGTAACCTGGACGTCGTGCTCCCACTCCTTGAGCGTGAACGGGCCGTAGCTGACGAAGTTCTCCGCCTCGGTCCACGCATCGCCGTACTCTTCGATCGCCCACTGCGGCTGCGGACGGGCCATCCACATGCCGTAGATCATGGGGATGAAGCTGGCAGCCTGGGGCGCCTGGAACTCAACGGTGTAATCATCGATCGCCGTCAGGCCGAGTTCGACATCCTCGCCAGCCAGCTTCTCAAGGCCATTGACGATCCAGGGGGCCAGGACACCGGCGTACTGCGAGCCGGTCGCGGGGTCGAGCGTGCGGTTGATGCCGTAGACGACGTCATGCGCCGTGACCACGCGCACCTCACCGGCCTCGTCCGTCACCTGAACGACCTCACCCGCCGCAGCGTCGTAGTGCACCCAGGGGATGCCGGGGATCAGGTTGAAGGTGTAGGTCAGGCCGTCGTCGGACACGGTCCAGTCGCTGGCGATGCCAGGCTCGATCTCGACGGTGTTCTCATCGAAACCGGTCAGGCCCGGATGCGTCTGGTTGATGATCTGGATCTCGTTCATCCAGGTCGCCAAAGCAGGATCCAGGATCACATCACCGGGGAGATAGGCGGTGCGCAGGACCTTTATATCCTGAGCACCAGTAAGGCTGGCGCTGGACATCAACAGTGCCATGACCAGCAAGGCGAGTACGATCGGTTTCGAACGCCTGAGCATGTGTATCTCTCCTGAACAACATTCGTAAACCAAAGGGCCTGAAGTATTATACGGAATGAACGGAGGTTTAATCAAAAAATCCGGCTATTGCCTCAATGTTCGGCTAACGGGAGGTAAAGAGGTGGATTTACTCGTTAATCTATCTATAAGGAAATAGTACACCGGATCTTGCCCGGTTGAATACTTTTTGATCCATCGTGTTGATCCACCGTGTTGCCATCAAATGGGCAGCCGGATCGATCGAAAATGCGGTGCGAGCGCGTAACACCAATACCCGTTCGGAACAGGCGGGCGGCGGGGCACTCGTGGTGCCAGAGCGGGCCAGGGCACCCCGGCCCGCCTGCGGCCCGCCGTGATTGATACAGGCTGAACATGAATTCGTGGCGACTGTTCACGCACGTCATCGTCCCCAAAGATCCGTTCAATGACCCGGTCTTCCTGCGCGAAGCCCGGCAGGTCCCGTTGTGGCATGCGGCGACGCAGTGGGTGGCGCAGCTCTCCCATTTCCGGCTGGGGCTGATGCTGGCCGGGGGTATCGCGCTCGTCATCGCCTTGCTGGCCGTAAACAACCTGCTGATCGTGCTGTTGCTGCCTCTCGCGCTGCTGTTCCTGGGCACCGCGCTGACGATCGGCCCGATCATCGCGCTTGAGCGCGTCCGCCAAAGCTGGGAGCTGCTGCTGACGATCCCCGCCGGGCTGGAGCCGGTGCTCACCGCGAAGGTCAGCGGCGCGCTGTCCTGGCTTCGCCCCCTGATCTTCGTGATGGGCGGGCTGCTGGTCGTCGCCGCGCTGGGGATCGGCATCTTCAGCCTGGTGCTCGTCCCCAACCATCTTGCCCGCGCCAGCGCGCAGTCGTTCCTGGCGCTGTGCGGGATCACCGTCGTGATGCCGCTCGGCATGGGGCTGCTGTTCATCCTGGACCGCATCCAGCATTACCTGTTGCTGATCACCGCCGCGCTGGCGGCCAGCTCCTTTTCGACCTCGGTGCCGGTGGCCGTGGCGGCGGCCAACGTCGCGATCGGCTGCGTGTGGGGGCTGGAGATCGCCGCTACAACCGCTGTGGTCTACCTGCTGGCCGATGGCGCGCAGGCGCTCCACAAGGGCAATCTGCTGGCGCTGACGACCCTGGGGCCGCTCGTCAGCTACATCCTCAGCCTGGACCTGGGCCGCGTCTTGCTGGCGATGCTCGGCACGCTGGCCGCGCGGGAGATCCTGCTGATCGCCCTGTGGCGGGTTGCGGTGTACAACGCCGGGCGGGAACGGTAGCGCCGGGCCGCACGACAACCGGGCCAATTAGGTCCACTGCCTCTTGAAACGCGCCCGGCACGCGAGTAAACTGCACGCGTGACACACAGCATAGTTGAAGGTCAGGCGGCCCATGAACGTCGGCGTACTGGCGCTTCAAGGCGCCTTCATCGAACACGAAAAGACCCTGCGCAGCCTGGGCGCGAACCCGGTTGAGGTCCGCCTGCCCGGCCACCTGGACGGCCTCGATGCGCTGATCATCCCCGGCGGGGAGAGCACCACCATCGGCAAGCTGGCGACGACCTACGGGTTGGTTGAGCCGCTGCGCGCCTTCGCGCGGGAAAAGCCGGTGTGGGGCACGTGCGCGGGCATGATCTTCCTGGCGAAAGACATCGGCCGGGACCAGCCGCTGCTCGGCCTGATGGATATCCGGGTGGACCGCAACGCCTTCGGGCGGCAGGTGGACAGCTTCGAGACGGACCTCGACGTGCCCGTCCTCGGGCCGGAGCCGTTCCACGCGGTCTTCATCCGCGCGCCGCTGGTGACCGGCATCGGCAACGGCGTGCAGGTGCTCAGCGAGCTGCCGGAGGGCGGGATCGTGGCCGTGCAGCAGCGGCACTGGCTGGCGACCGCCTTCCACCCGGAGCTGACGCCGGACGACCGCTTCCACCGCTATTTCTTAGAGCGGGTCGCCGGACTTCCGGTGACGCGCGGTTAGCCTCCGGCGCTCAGCCGTTCGCCACAGGCAAAAAACGCCCGCGTCTGAACACGCGGGCGGCCATCGACATACACTGTAGGGGCGGGTTTCCAAACCCGCCCCCTTGTTGGCTTCCTATTGCTGGTTTACCAGGCGAGGCCAACCCCGCCCCCACTTGTCAACCTGAGCGCCGGTTATTCCGCCTCCGCCGGGGTCACCGTGAACAGCGTCCCGTCGCCGCGCCCGAACACCTCCGGGAAGTAGAACGCGTAGCCGTGGCTCGGCATCGTCTGGAACTCGCCGGGCACGCTGGCGCGCACCTGGTAGGTGTAGACGTAGGTCCCGCGCGGCAGGAAGTCTGCGTACAGGTTCACCTGCTCGTCGCGCATCTCGGTGTGGTCGAACAGCCACCAGCCCCAGTACCACTTGGGATCGTGGTCCGGGCGGATCGTCGGCGGCTCGTTGGTCTGGCTGGTCGTGAGCAGCGACGTATCCACCGGCTCCGTCCCGGCGGGGATCGGGTCCTCCAGCACGAAGTAGTAGATATCCTGGCTCAGCGTCATCGTGACGCGCACGGTGATCACGTCGCCCACCTGCGCCTGAGTAACGGGCGTCGTCGGGTCGTCCTCGATGAAGAACTCGCGCGACACGCTGATGCCCCGGCTGATCGCCTCGGCCTCGCTCGCCAGCAGGCGCAGCCCGAGGTGCGCGGTGTAGTACAGCACGCCCTCGCCCTCGCCGCGCACGAACGTCAGGCGGTTGGCCTCGTCGCGCAGCAGGTC
>CAZGLU010000072.1:0-3992 GCA_964526095.1 uncultured Anaerolineaceae bacterium
CGTGTCGAGGTGCTGGTGCTGGACGAGGCCGACCGCATGGTGGACATGGGCTTCATCCACGACGTCATGCGCATCTTGAAGGCCGTGCCGGACCGCCGCCAGACGCTGCTGTTCTCGGCCACCATGCCCCCGGAGGTCCGCGCCCTGGCCGACCAGACGCTTCGTGACCCGGTCCAGGTGTCGGTCGCGCCGGAGCAGCCCACCGTGGAGGCCATCGAGCAGGCCGTGTTCTTCGTCCCGCAGAAGCAGAAGCAAGCCCTGCTGGAGCACGTCCTCCGCGCGTCCGACGTGTCGCGCGCCCTCGTGTTCACGCGCACGAAGCACGGCGCGAACCGTGTGGTCAAGCACCTGAACCGCGCCGGTATCGGGGCGGAGCCGATCCATGGCAACAAGTCGCAGACGGCCCGCCAGACGGCGCTCCAGAACTTCCGTGACGGCAAGACGCGCGTGCTGGTCGCCACCGACGTCGTCGCCCGTGGCATCGACGTGGACCGCATCTCCCACGTGATCCAGTTCGATCTGCCCAATGAGCCGGAGACGTACATCCACCGCATCGGTCGCACGGGCCGGGCGGGTGCCGCCGGGATCGCCCTGGCGTTCTGCTCGGACGACGAGCGCGCCTACCTGAAGGACATCGAGCGCCTGATTCGGATGCGCGTCCCCGTCATCGCTGACCATCCCATGCAGGCTTGAGTTGACAAGACGTGTCACTCTGGAACACAATGAGGTAACTCCACTGTTTTCGTTTTTGTGGGAGTGATGGCGGTTTAGCCTGGACTTGGCTTCTCTGTAAGTTCAATAAGCCGTCATTTAATAACCGGTCCGAGGGAAAGCGACGTCTGTGGGCGACCGTGCCGTTATTCTGCTCGTTGAGGACAACGAGGACGACATCGCGCTTACGAAGCGGGCGCTGGCGAGGAACGAGCAACCCTACCGGCTGGTTGTGGCGCGTGACGGCCTGGAGGCCCTGGACCTCGTCTTCGAGGCGGCCCCGCAGGTCGATGATCAGGCCACCGTGCAGCCGCAACTGATCTTGCTGGACATTCAACTCCCCGGCCTGAGCGGTATCGATCTGCTGCAACAGATCCGGGCGCACGAGCGCACCCGTTTTACCCCGGTGGTGATGCTCACTTCGTCGGTTGAGGCGTCCGACGTCGTGGCGAGTTATACCTATGGCGCGAGCAGCTATATCCGCAAGCCCGTCGACTTCGAGGAGTTCGTGACGGCGCTGGCGGATGTCGTGCACTACTGGCTGAACCTCAACATTTCCCCCTGATGGGATGCGGGCGACCTGAATGGGCCGCCTATTTTGTTTCCCCGCGTGTGGGCCAGACTCCGGCTGACACCCGTTCCTCCCCACCCGGCGATTCTGTGCTATCCTGACAGGAGGCACCGTCTGTGTATAGGGGCCGCATAGCCGGTGCGGTCTGAATAGGATGGCTCCCCCTTGGAGAAGATTTGATGGATCCCCGCTGGCAGCAGGTCGCTGATTTGCTTGTCAATTATTCGACAGCAGTTCAACCGGGTGAGCGCGTCATGATCGCGATGCGCGAAACCCATACCCTGCCGCTGGTCCGCGCCGTGTATGCGGCGGTCGTCCGGGCCGGTGGCTATCCGCAGGTCCAGTTCCTGTCCGACTTCCTCGACCATGCCATGATGCGTTACGGCAGTCCGGAACAACGCAGTTGGGTGCCGGAGATCGAGGCGTATGGCATGGAATGGGCCGACGTGTATCTGGGCATTCGCGGCGCGCACAACCTCTATCAGATGGCGGATATCCCGGCGGATGTCCTCTCCGAGCACCGCAAGGCGATGGGCGTGATCTCGTCGTATCGCTGGGAAAAGACGCGCTGGTGCCTGATGCGCGTCCCGGATGAGTCGTTCGCGCAGCAGGCCGAAACCGACGTCGATACCATGATGGACCTGTTCTTCAACGCCACTCTGCAAGACTGGCCGGAGGTGGCGGCGCGGTGGTGGCGCATTGCTCGTGTCCTGGAGAAGGGCCGCCACGTCCGCATCGTGGGCCGCGACACGGACCTCAGTTTCTCGGTGGAGGGCCGCAAGTGGCTGGTCGGGGATGGACACATCAACATGCCGGACGGCGAGATCTTTACCGCGCCGGTGAATGAAACGCTCAACGGGCGGATCACCTTCGAGTTTCCCGGCGTCCTGGGCGGGCGGCTGGTCCCCGACATCTGCCTGGAATGGTCGGATGGGAAGCTTGTCCGCGCGACGGCCTCCGACAACGAGGACTTCCTGCGTGAGGTCCTGAACACCGATGCGGGCGCAAGCCGGTTGGGCGAGTTCGCCATCGGCACGAACTACGGGATCGACCGCTTCAGCAAGGACATCCTGCTCGACGAGAAGATCGGCGGCACGATCCACATTGCGCTGGGGCGCGCCTACGCCGAGTGTGGGGGCACGAACCAGTCCGCGATCCACTGGGACATCGTCAAAGATACGCGGTCTGAGGGCGCGATCTACCTGGACGGCGAGTGCGTGTTCGAGAATGGCCGGTTTTTGATCGAGCCGTAGGGGGGCGGCGCTGGTCCGCTCTCCGTCTGCATCCCCCTTCAAGTTGTGGTCCCGGCACGCGATTGGGGCGCGCATCCCCGCTCGCGTGCCGGGATACCCCCGAATATCCCCGAAATACGAGATGACGACCGGCGGCGATCCGCCCCTCCATTAATCATCCGATTGTGTTCACTTGTTGACAATCAATCATTTCAGACATAAGATTCAATCAAAATAACACAGAAACTCGCGTTGGTCGCTTGGCCCCCTCTCATTAATTAGTGGGGATAAATACTTATGCTTCCTGCCGAACGCCGGAAATATATCCTTGAGCTTGTTGAACAACACAGCTCCGTCACGGTCGCGGAGTTGTGCCAGAGCCTCCAGGTATCGGAGATGACGATCCGCCGCGACCTGCGCATGCTGTCCGACGAAGGGCTGCTGCAACGGGTGCACGGCGGCGCGATCGCCAAACGCAGCCGCAGTTACGAACCCCCCTACATCCTGCGCTCGACGGCCAACGTCGAGGCCAAGCTGTCGATCGGGCGCGAGGCGGCGCGACTGGTCAACGAAGGGGACAGTGTCGGCCTCGACGTGGGCACGACCACGCTTGAGCTGGCCCGCAGCCTTGTCGGAACACGCAACCTCACCGTTATCACCTCCAGCATCCCCGTCGGGAACGTACTGGCCGATGCCCCGGATATCCGCCTGATCCTCACCGGCGGGATCGTGCGCCAGGAAGAGCGCTCGATGATCGGTGAGATCGCCGCGAGCACGTACCGCCAGTTCCACGTTGATAAGGCGTTCGTGGGGATCGGCGGCCTGGACCTCGCCAGCGGATTGACCGAGTACAACCTGGAAGATGCCGTGGTCAAGCAGGCCCTGATCGATGGTGCTGACCACGTGATCGTCGTGGCGGATAGCTCGAAGCTGCGGCGGACGTGCTTTGTCACGGTCGCGCCGCTGTCGAAAGTCAACACGTTGGTCACCGACGCGGCGGCGCCGGAGGACTTCCTGTCGGAGTTGCGCCGACTCGGCATCGAAGTCATCGTCGCTCCGTTGGAGGAGGAGGCCATGGGTGAGCCTATGGCGTAGCCGCGAGGGACGCGCTTCCGTCTGCGGGCTGGGAGTGTTGTTCGTGTAAGGTGTCTTTGGCGCTTATACGCGGGATAAGGAGGTAACCGGAGACTTTTTGGCGACGTGTCGGCCTGGCAACATGCATCAAGACTTGTTTTACCTACTGATGAGGGAGTGCAGCATGTTTAAACACCTTCAACGCATGGTCGGCCTACTGGTGGTTCTGGCGATGTTGCTCAGCCTGGCCCCGGCGGGCGCGCAAGATGATTTTGACTGGCGTCAGTTCGAAGGCGAAAAGATCACCGTCTTCCTGACCGAAGTGGCTATGTCGCAAGGCATCCGCCAGAACCTGCAGGAGTTCATTGATCTGACCGGGATCGACGTCGAATACCTGGTGGTTG
>CAZGLU010000072.1:4002-10343 GCA_964526095.1 uncultured Anaerolineaceae bacterium
GGTTGCCGAGGCCCAGTACTGGGACAAGCTGAACGTTGACCTCTCCAGCGGTGCGGGTGAGTACGACGTGTTCATGAGCGGCGCGTCGTTTGCCTGGGGCTGGAGCGAAGCGGGCTGGATCGAGCCGCTGGACCAGTTCATCGAGGACCCGACCCTCACCCCTGCTGACTGGGACTTCGAGGACTTCTACCCCTGGGCGATCGCTGCGCAGCGCTGGAATGGCCAGCCCGGCCCCGAAGGACTGGGCAAGGGTCCGCTGTGGAGCCTGCCGGTCAACGCGGAAACGACCCTGCTGACCTACCGCAAGGACCTCTTTGACGAGTGGGGGCTGGAAGTGCCGCAGACGTGGGAAGAGTGGGCTGAGACTGCCCGCCAGATCAAGGAACTGAGCGGCGGCGAGGTCTATTCCGTCTTGCAGCGCGGCGCGCTGGACATCACGACCATCCAGGCCGGCTTCATCTCGAGCCTGTTCTCCTACGGTGGCGCTGACTTCCACGCCGACCTGACCCCGGCGATGAACGATCCGGCGTCGGTTGAGTTCGTGGAGCTGTACATCGACACCATCCGCGAGACCGGCTCGCCGGAGTGGCCGAGCACGATGTGGTATGACCTGCAGCAGGGCATGACCACCGGCCAGTACGCCATGACGGTCGATGGTGACAACTTCATCCCGACCTACGAGGATCCGGAAGTCAGCCAGGTGGCGGGCAAGCTGGGCTACGCTCCGATCCCCGCCGGTCCGGACGGCAAGCGCATCTCGAACATCTGGACGTGGGGCCTCAGCATGAACTCCAAGGCCGAGAACAAGGGCGCGGCGTGGCTGTTCATGGTGTGGGCTTCCAGCGCGGACACGATGACCGCGTTCTCCGGTATCGGTAGCTGGCCCACCCGCACGAGCGTCTGGAACAGCGATAAGCTGGTCGAGCTGACCTCGCAGTGGGCGGACGGCGCCTTCCGTGAGGTGCTGGAAGGCAACTATGCCGAGCGCGCGCAGTGGCTGCCCGCGCCGATGGTTGACCTGCCCGGCGTCTGGAACCTGTGGGTCCAGGGCCTCCACAGCTACTACTATGAGCAGACGGATGCCCAGGGCGCCATGGACTTCGTGGCGGAAGAGGTGACCGCGCTGCTGCAATCGTCCGGTACGTTGGACTAACGCAGCCAGTGCTGTAACAAACAAGGTGGAGGTGAAATACCCTCCACCTTATTACGTCTGCATGATGTCTGCAATGGAACGCAACTAATTATAGGAGACACTTTCACATGGTTGCACACGCGGGCCCGCAACCGGCGATTCAGTTAGGCCCACCGATTGAGCGCAAGCGCAGGAACTGGGCACCGTTCCTTATGACCATGCCCGCGACGCTGGCCTTGATCGGTATCCTTTACCCGTTTGCTATCGCCGTCTACTACAGCTTCACCAACTATCGCATCATCCGCCCCACGTACGAGTTCATCGGCGTCGATAACTACGTCAACATGTTCTCGAACAACTCGTTCTGGAACGCGTTGAGTAACACGCTGCTGTTCGCGGGCGTGGCCCTCGTGGTGGAGCTAACGCTGGGGTTCATGATCGCGCTCCTGCTTAACCGGCAGGCGCGCGGCGTGGGCGTGATGCGCGCGCTCTTGCTGCTGCCGCTGATGCTGCCGCCGGTCGTCTCCGGTATGATGTGGAAGACGATGCTGGCTCCCAACAGCGGGCCGGTGAACTACCTGTTCGGTCTGGGGGACTTCGCGTGGCTTTCCGTGCTGTCCGCTGCGCGCTTCTCGATCGTCTTCATTGAGATCTGGTCCTCGACGCCGTTTGTGGCCCTCGTGCTGCTCAGCGGCCTCCAGTCGCTGCCCAAGGAGCCGTTCGAGGCGGCTGAGGTGGACGGGGCGAGCTTCATCTTCATCCTGCGGCGGCTGATCCTGCCGATGCTCAAGCCGTTTATCCTGATCGTGCTGCTTTTCCGTGTGGTCGATGTGATCAAGCTGTTCGACATCATCTTTGCCACCACGGGCGGCGGCCCATTGAATGTCACCACGACGATCCCGATCATGGTTTACAAAGAGGTTTTCCAGTTCTACAACCTGGGCTCCGCGATCGCGAAGGTACTTGTGTTGTGGCTGATCAACTACACCATTAGCTTCTGGCTCGCGAGCCGCTGGCAGCGCTCAACTGGTGAGGCGAATAACCATGCAGAGCCGGCGTAGAACCCTACTCACTTCCCTGCTACTGGTCCTCCTCGCGATCTACATCCTGGCCCCCATCGTCTGGATCGTCATGATGTCGTTCAAGAGCAAGGCCGACGTGATCTCCGTCCCGCCCAAGTTCGTGTTCACGCCCACGCTGGACAACTACCGCGCGCTCTTTGAGGGGGGCGGCGAGGGCCAGTTGACGGGATCGACCTTCCTTTCCTATTTTAAGAACAGCCTGATCATCGCGCTGGGGGCGGTGAGCATCTCCGTGCTGATCGGCCTGCCAGCGGCGTATGCGCTGGCCCGCTACCGGTTCCGCTTCAAGGAATCGCTCGCCTTCACCTACCTCAGCTTCCGCTTCGTGCCGGAGATCACTATCATCCTGCCGCTGTACGTGATCTACCAGCGCATCGGGCTGTACAACACCTACTTCGGCCTGATGCTGGTCTACCAGTTGATCACGCTGCCGCTGATCGTGTGGATGATGCGCTCGTACTTCGAGGAGATCCCGGTCGCGATCGAGCAGGCGGCCCGCACGGATGGGTACTCCTGGTTCGGCGCGTTCCGGAAGCTGGTCCTGCCCCTGGCGGCGCCGGGGGTGGCGGCGTCGGTCGTGCTGGCGTTCATCTTCTCGTGGAACAACTTTGTGTTTGGGCTGATGCTCGGCGGCCAGAGCACGCAGCCGGTGACCGTCGGCCTGATGAGCTTCATGGCCTACAACGAAGTGCTGTGGGGGCAGATGGCCGCCGCGACTGTGATCACCATCCTGCCTGAGATCGTGCTGGCCCTCGCCGTACAACGCTACATGATCCGTGGCCTGACCTTCGGCGCAGTGAAATAGAGATGGTACGATGGCGACAGTAACCCTGGAAAACGTACACAAGAATTACGGCGCGCCTGAAGATGCGGTCAAGGGCGTCAGCTTCGAGGTGGCGGATGGCGAGTTCGTTGTGATGCTCGGCCCGTCGGGCTGCGGCAAGACGACGACGCTGCGCATGATCACCGGGCTGGAGAGCATCACCAGCGGCGTGATCAAGATCGATGGCAAGGTGGTGAACGACCTGCCGCCGCGCCGCCGCAACGTCGCGATGGCGTTTGAGACGTACGCCCTCTACCCGCCGCTGACCGTCTACGAGAACATCGCTTTTCCGCTTCAGGTCATGCGCCTCCCGAAGGAGGAGATCCACAAGCGCGTCACGCAGGTGGCCGCCAGCCTGTCGATCACCGACATCCTGCACATGATGCCGGAGAACCTCGCGGGCGGGCAGAAGCAGCGCGTATCGCTGGCGCGTGCGCTGGTGCGCGAGCCAACCGTCTTCCTCATGGACGAGCCGCTTTCCCACGTGGACGCCGACGTGCGTCACCACGCCCGCGCCGAGATCAAGCACATGCAGATCACGACCGGCGCCACGGTGATCTACGTCACGCACGACCAGGTCGAGGCGGTGGCCCTTGCCGACCGCGTTGTGGTGATGGACCTGGGCGTGATCCAGCAGATCGGCACGCCGCTGGACCTGTACTACAAACCGGCGAACCTGTTCGTCGCCGGGTTCATCGGTGAGCCGCCGATGAATACGATGACCTGCCGCGTGGCGTTGGAGGGTGGGCAGCTCGTGCTGCGGCGTGTGACGGGCGACGTCACGCTCTGCTACGAGACGGCGGGTCTGTCGCCCGCGATGCTGAGCGCCCTCGAACCGTACCAGGGCCGCGAGGTCGTGGTCGGGGTGCGCCCACAGCGTGTGACCATTCAGGATGCGGCGGCAGCCGGGCTGGGGACGCTCCCCGCCACGCTGGTGGTCCACGAGTTCCTGGGCAAAGAGGGTATCAGCCAGCTTGACGTGGACGGCGAGGTGCTTGAGTGTGTCTCGGCGCCGCAGCTCCCGTTCAAGCCGGGCGACCGCGTTCAGTTGGCCGTGGCCTTCGACGACCTGCACTTCTTCGATCCTGCAACAACCAACCGCATTGAATAGGGTGACACCGTTATGGCAACACTAGTCGTTGATCAGATCAGCAAGAGTTTTGGGAAGACTCAAGCCCTCAAGGACGTGTCCTTCGATTGCCAGGACGGTGAGTTTATCGTGATCGTTGGCCCCTCCGGGGCAGGTAAAACCACGACGCTGAGTTGTATCGCTGGCATCGAGTTCCCGGACCGTGGCACGGTCTACATCGACGGGCACGATGTCACCCTGGCACCGCCACAGAACCGGAACGTGGCGATGGTGTTCGAGACGTATGCGCTCTATCCGCAGATGAGCGTGTATGACAACCTCGCCTTTCCGCTGCGCTCGCCGCTCCACCGCCTGCCTGAGGCCGAGATCCGCACGCATGTCGAGCGCGTCGCCAAGCTGCTGTCGATCGACATGCTGCTGGACCGCCTGCCGCGCCAACTGAGCCAGGGGCAGCGGCAGCGCGTCTCGCTGGGCCGCGCGCTGGTGCGTGACCCGCAGGTGTTCCTGCTGGACGAGCCGATCTCCCACCTGGACGCCAAGCTGCGCAACGCCATGCGTCGCGAGCTGAAGCGGATGCGCAACGACCTGAACCAGACCACCGTCTACGTGACCCACGACTACCTGGAGGCGCTGTCCCTGGCGGATCGCGTCGTGGTGCTGTACCGGGGCCAGGTGTTGCAGTTCGACGGGACTGAGACCGTGTACAACCGCCCGGCGGCGGTGGAGGTCGGCCAGTTGTTCGGTGACCTGCCCATGATGTTCCTGGAGGGCACCATCGACGAGCAGATGCGTTTCGTCGCGGACGGCAACGCCTTCACGTTGAGCACGGAAGGGACGACCAGCACCCTCACGCCGCACCAGCGGGTGATCCTCGGCCTGCGGCCCACCGACGTCAAGGTGTCCTCCTACGAGGACGGCGACCTGAAGGGCGAGGTGTACAGCGTGCAAAACCAGTTCGACGGCAAGCTGGTGACGATCAAAGCGTACGATCACCTGATTGATGCCGTGATGCCCGTCCACTTCACGCTCCTGGAGGGCGACAAGGCGGGCGTGCGCATCCGGCCCGAAGTCTGTTTCTACTTCGACCGTGAGACCCACCGTGCGCTCTAGCGGCGCCGGGAGTGGGGTTTGTTTGGGGAGGATCGCATGGGACCACGCGAGCGCGTGCTGGCGGCGCTGAACCACCAGGAGCCGGATCGCGTCCCGATTGACTTCGGGGGGACGGGCGTCAGCACCATCTGCTACCAGGCATACGACGACCTGCGCGCTTACCTCGGCCTGGAGCCGCGCCCCTTCGACCCGGATGCGTTGGGCAGCGGGACGTGGGCCGGTGTCGTACGGGCGCACGACGATGTCTATGACCGCCTGCACTCCGACGTGATGATGGTCGGCATGGGCGACCCGGATGCGTGGGAGCTGCACATCGAGCGCGGGGACGAGTACGACTCCTATGTGGACGAGTGGGGTACGCGCGTGATGCGCCCCAAGGGCGGCCACTACTTCGACTACCGCGAGTTCCCGATCAAAGAGGGCACGTTGGAGGCGTTCAAGGCGTGGGACCGCTGGCCGGACCCCCGCGACCCCGGACGCTGGCGCACCTTCCGCGCCCGCTGCCTGGAGGCCCGCGCGACGGGGCGCGCCATCACGGCCTTCTCCGTGTTCGGGGGCGGCATCTTCGAGCAGCCGGCCCGCGTGATGCCGATGGACGAGTTCCTCGCCGGGATCGCGCTGGACCCGGCGTTCTCCGACGCCGTGCTGGGCAAGATGTTCGAGATCTACCACGACGCGACGGTGAAGATGCTGGAGGAGGTCGGGGACATCCTCGACGTGTGGGTGTATTGGGACGACCTCAGCAGCCAGCAAGGCCCGATGATCAGCCCGGAATGGTACAAGTGCCACCTCATGCCGCTGCACCGCAAGCTGTTCGACACCGTCCATTCGATGTCGGACGCCAAGGTGTTCTTCCACTGCTGCGGCGCGGCCCGTCCGTGGCTGCCTTACTTCATCGAGGTGGGCGTGGATATCGTGAACCCGGTGCAGATCTCTGCAGCGGGCATGGACCCCGTCGCCCTGAAGCGTGACTTTGGGAACGACCTTGTGTTCTGGGGCGGGGCGTGCAACCCGCAGGGGGCGCTCGCCTTCGGCACGCCGGAGCAGGTCGCGGACGAGGTCCGGCGCAACATCGACGCCCTTGCGCCGGGCGGCGGTTTCGTG